>NZ_JBJJBV010000060.1:0-27451 GCF_045446735.1 Nocardiopsis protaetiae | reverse complement strand
GCGGCGCGAGTCGCTGCTGTCCGGTCCCGAACAGCAGCGCAGGCGCACGCGCTCGCTGATGCGGCTGTCGCTCCCCCCGACGGCCGTGCGTCAGCTGGGCCGGGCCCGCAGGAGGCTGCGCGCCCTGCGCGCCAACTTGCGCGGCACGCTGACGTCCAGGGAGTGACCGATGGGGCGCACCCCGGGCGCGGTCAGGCCCAGGGCGGCGATCCGCTTGCGCTTGAAGTGGCGCAGCAGGTCGCCCTCGTACTCGCGCAGGTATGCGGCGGTCTCCTCCCGCAGGTGCGGGTAGGCGGCGGCCTGCATGCAGTAGCCGATGGCGCGGACCAGGGGAGTGAGGTCCTCGGCGTAGCGCTCGGGGGCGATGGCCGGGGCCTGGATCTCACCGGAGTCGAGCAGCCGGGGCATGGTGACGTCGGCGATGGTCACCGGTATGCGGTTGCTGTTCTCGTACGGGGTGAGCCGCTCCAGCATGAGCTCGGTCCCCATGGTGGCCACGGGGATCCCGTAGATCTTGTCCGCGGTGCTGAGCGAGGTGGAGAAGCACCCCACGACCAGGTCGGGCGCGGCGCGCTCGAACCAGGCCTCCACCGGCAGGACGCCCTCCAGCAGGCGCAGCCGCACCCCCGCGGCCTCGGCGGCCTCCCGTACGGTCCTGGTCATGGCGGGGGAGTGGGCGGGGTGCGGCTTGTAGGCGATCGACCGGTACCCGGCCCGGGCGCAGGCGGTGACAGTGCGCACGGACATCTCCGTCTCCTCCTCCTCGGCGAGCAGGTCGATCGCGGAGAGGTACTGGCCGACGAAGAGCGCGGAGGGACCCTCGCCCGGGGGGTCGATGTCGGCCGTGGCCGCCACCTCGGCGACGACCCGGCGGAACGCCTCCGAGGGCACGAGGACGGATTCGACGTCGTGTTCGCTCAGCACCAGCGGCTCCACGCCCGGGACCAGCTCCATGTGGACGAGGCGCTCGATGCGGGTGGACAGCTGCCGGGGCAGGGTCGTCCGGGTGGGGCTGTAGGACATGAGGCCGTCGGAGTAGACGGTGACGCGGGCGTCGTCGAAGAGCCGGGTCAGGCTCCGGGCGGGGTGCGAATGGATCGACTCCACGATCAGCTCGGGCGGCTCCCGGTCCAGGCCCAGGTGCTCGCCCAGCAGACGGCGGATGAGGGCCTGGTCGGCGTCGTGGGCCTGCCAGCGGGCCGGGTGGTACGGGTGGATGAGCTCGTTGTAGGAGACGACCGCGTCGAACCGGGTGCGCACGGCGTCGAAGCCGGGCGTCTCGTCCAGGCGCGGTGCGATCTCCGGGTTGTCGGCGCAGTCGGCGGTCAGCAGGATGCGGCGGTGGCCGTCGAACACCCCGGCGTCGATCGCGGCGGCCAGGTGCAGGGCACCGAAGAACTTGGTGATGACGAAGATCTGGGTCATGGGTCTACCCCCGGCAGGTCGTGGTCGTGGTTCCGGGCCGTGCGGTCACACGGCCAGGGGGCGGGAGGACCCGGCCAGGATCTTGCGGAGCCTGCGCTCGCGCTTGCCGCCCATCTCGCGGATCGTGGCGTCCACGATGTGCTGGGCGGGCAGGGAGGTCAGCAGTTCGCGGCCGCGGGAGAACATCTCCTTGCGGTCCTGCGGGGAGAGCCGGTCGCCCTTCTCGGCCTGGTTGAGCAGGATGGCGCAGAAGGTGCGGACCGCCTTGGGCAGGAAGCGCTCGGCCTCGCGGTCGGCCAGGACGTCGTCCAGGACGGTGCGGAAGGCGTCGAGGAAGTGGAGCTGGCGGCTGTCGCCGATCTGGGTGAGGGAGCCGGCCAGCCCGCGCCGGTAGAACAGGCCCAGGACGGGGATGCGGGCATAGGACTCGGCGCGCAGGTGCAGGCGCCAGGCCCAGGGCTGGTCCTCGCAGGTGTGCAGGGCCGGGTCGAAGCGCATCAGTCCGGCCTCGACGAGGCGCCGGTGGTAGATGCCCGCCGAGGTGAACGGGTAGTTCACCATGCTGGCGGTGGTCGCGGGGAGGATTCCCTCCCGGGGGTCCAGGGCCCGGTTCACCCGGCCCTCGGGAACGAGGTGGACGGACCGCTGGCGCCCGTTCACCTGGACGTGGTCGGTCTTGGCGAAGTCGACCCCCAGGCGGTCGGCGGCCTCCACGACCGTCGGCAGGTAGCCGGGGGCGAACCAGTCGTCGCCGTCCAGATAGGTGACGTAGCGGCCGCTGGAGTCCGCGACACCCTGGTTGCGCACGGAGGACAGCCCGGTGGGTGCCGGGTTGCGGAGCATGCGCAGGTTGGGCAGGCGTTTGCGGAAGTCGTCGACGATGTCGGGGGTGGTGTCGGTGGAGCCGTCGTCGATGACGATGTACTCGAAGTCGGGGCGGTCGTTGCGTACCAGGCTCGCGAGGGTGTCGCCGATGTAGGGCGCCACGTCCTTGGCGGGGATGATCACCGACAGGGCGGTCACGGGGTACTCCTCGGCCCGGGGACCCGTACGGGTCCCCGGGCGCGTGTTCGGTGGGGGATGGGCGGGATCAGACGGTGGAGCGGCGCAGGCGCTTGCGGGGCTCCTCCTCGCCGGGGAAGACCTTCTTGACGCCGTCGCCCAGGGCCTGTTCGACGACGCGGATGTCGCGGACGAGGTTGCGCAATCCGGTGGGCTCCAGGGAGGCGGCGTGGTCGGAGCCCCACATGGTGCGGTCCAGGGTGATGTGGCGCTCGATGGCGACGGCGCCCAGGGCGGCCGCGGCGACGGAGATCTGGAGGCCGCGCTCGTGGCCGGAGTAGGCGACGGGGACGCGGTAGCGGTCGCGCAGGGTCTCGATGGTGCGGAGGTTGCCCTCCTCCGGCGGCATCGGGTAGGTGGAGGTGGAGTGCATGATGACGAGGTTGCGGGCGCCCAGGATGGTGACCGCGGCGTCGATCTCGTCCAGCGTCGACATGCCCGTGGACAGCAGGATCGGCTTGCCGGTGGCGGCCAGGGCGCGCAGCAGCTCGTGGTCGGTGATGGAGGCGGAGGCCACCTTGTGCACCGGGACGTCGAACTTCTCCAGGAACTCCACGGACGGCACGTCCCACGGGGAGGCGAACCAGTCCAGGCCCACGGAGTCGCAGTACTTGGCGATCTCGGTGTACTCGGCCTCGCCGAACTCGACGCGGTGCTTGTACTCCATGTAGGTCATCTCGCCCCAGGGCGTCTGCCGGATCTTGTCCCGCTGGTCGAGGGGGACGCAGATCTCGGGGGTGCGCTTCTGGAACTTGACGGCCTGGCAGCCGGCCTCGGCGGCGACGTCGATCAGCTGCTTGGCGATGTCGAGGTCGCCGTTGTGGTTGATGCCGATCTCGCCGATGACGTACACCGGGTGACCCGGCCCGACCAGGTGGCGGCCGATGCTCAGGCCGGGGATCTCCGCCCGCAGGTGGGCGGGGGCCAGCGCGGTGCCGTTGCTCATGTGGCGTCCTTCTCGTTCATGTCGTCCGTGGGAAAGTGCGGGTCTGTGGGGGAGTGCGTGTCCGTGCGCTGCGCACGGAAGTTCAGGGCGTGCTCGCACAGCTCGCGCACGGCGCCGGATCCGCCGGGGCGGGTGAGGACGAGCCGTGCGGCGGCGAGCACGTCGGGGTGCGCGTCGGGGACGGCGACGGGCCAGCCGACCAGGGCCATGCACCCCAGGTCGTTGACGTCGTTGCCGAGGTAGGCGACGCGCGAGGGGTCCAGGCCCTCGTCGGACAGCCAGGCGGCCAGGGCGGCCCGCTTGTCGGAGAGGCCGTGCAGGACGGTGACCCCGAGTTTGTCCGCCCGGGCGCGCACGACCGGGTTCACCTCGGTGGACAGGATGTGCACCCGCACGCCCGCCTCGCGCAGCAGGCGCACGCCCATGCCGTCGGAGCGGTTGACGGTGACGGATTCGGTGCCGTCCTGGGTGACGGTGACGGTGTCGTCGGTGTGGACGCCGTCGAAGTCGGTGACCAGGGCGTCGATGTCCAGGGGTGCGGTCTCGGGTGCGGCGATGGGGGCCAGGGCGCGGGCCAGGCGCAGGTCGTCGGGGGTGTCGATCTCGAAGGCGTGCAGGTCGGGGACCTCGCGCAGTTCGATGCGGCCGAAGAACCGGTGGGCGTGGGTGCGGAACCCGGCGGTGTCCACGACGTAGAACGCGCCGGTCTCGCGGTAGTGGGGTTCGCGGTCCTGGCGGCGGGGCCGGTGGGTGTGGGAGTGGTTGACGCCGCGGGCGCCCTCGGGGCGGCGGGCCCACAGGAAGGCGTGGGTGGGGACGGCGGAGAAGACGCTGTCGGCCTCGCCGGTGGTGACGCGGGTGATGGCGGCGTCGAGGTCGGCGGGGTCGATGAAGGGGCTGGTGCACTGCACGAACACGGTGACGTCGGGGAGTTCCCCGGCCGTCTCCAGGGTGTCCAGGGCCTGGAGGAGGACGGCTTCGGAGGAGACGGTGTCGCCGCCCAGGTCGGTGGGGCGGTCCAGGACGCGGGCTCCGGCGGCGCGGGCGGCGGCCGCGATGGCGGGGTGGTCGGTGGACACGACGGTGTCGGTGATGTGGGGGGTGGTGAGGCAGGAGCGGACGGCGCGTGTGATCAGGGGGATGCCGCCGACGGGCTCGATGTTCTTGAGGGGAATTCCCTTGGAACCGCCCCGCGCAGGAATGATCGCGGTCACACGCAAAACACAACTCCAGGGGTCGATGAGGGATGGAACGGGGGAGACGAGGGGGTACCGGGTTCCAGGGCCGATTATGCCATTCGGTCCGATGGGCGCTTCTTATTTATCGCACGGGCCCGCCCCGGCGGTTCGGTGACCATTCGCCTACGTTCGGCTACGCTGCTCTGGCAAGGGGTTTCGTCGGACGGCGCCGGTGGCGTCCGAGGGCTTTCCGGGTTTACCGCGGAACTGCGGGGATGTTTCGTCGGGGGTTCTGCCGACGCCGGGCGTCTAGTAACACTCCTTCAAGGCTTCACCGGTTTACGGGGTAGGCTGATCCGTTATATTCGGCGGCTTTCGGCCCCGCGTAAGGGTCGCCGCCGTCGGACATTTTCTTGATGTGACATGCGCCACTGCGCGTGTGCGGGCCCCGTGTGGCCGGGTGCGGAAGGGGGGGCGGGAAGGGCTCGGGAGGGCCCGGGGGAGGGCTCGGCGCGATTGACCGAACCCGGTTCTAGTGCGTGGGTCACATCCTCTGTAGAGTGCGGCCCATGGATCTCAACGGAATCTCCGCCCTCGTCTCGGGCGGCGCGAGTGGCCTCGGTGAGGCCACCGCCAGGGAACTCGCCTCCGCCGGTGCCACCGTCGTCATCGCCGACCTCAACGCCGAACGCGGCGAGGCCATCGCCAAGGAGATCGGCGGCGTCTTCGTCTCCACCGACGTCTCCGACGAAGAGCAGGTCAAGGCCGCCGTCCAGGCCGCCGTCGACACCGGCGCCCCCTTCCGGGTCGCGGTGTCCTGCGCGGGCATCGGCTGGGCCACCCGCACCGTCGACAAGTTCGGCAACCCGCACGACCTGGCCAGCTACCAGAAGGTCATCCAGGTCAACCTCATCGGCACCTTCAACGTGCTGCGGCTGTCCGCGGCCGAGATCGCCAAGACCGAGCCGGTCAACGAGGACGGCGAGCGCGGCTCCATCGTCAACACCGCCTCCCTGGCCGGCATCGAGGGCCAGATCGGCCAGATCGCCTACTCCTCCTCCAAGGGCGGCGTCATCGGCATGACCCTGCCCGCGGCCCGCGACCTCGCGGCCGCCGGCATCACGGTCAACACGATCGCCCCCGGCATCCTGGAGACCCCCATCTACGGCGAGGGCGAGGCGTCCGAGCAGTTCAAGGCGCGCCTGGCCGCCCCGGTGCCCTTCCCCAAGCGCCTGGGCACCGCCGCCGAGTTCGCCAAGCTGGCCCGCACCCTGCTCGAAGTCAGCTACATCAACGGTGAGGTCGTCCGCATCGACGGCGCCCTCCGCATGCCGCCGAAGTAAGGGGACACCGTGTCCGACGAGGTTCTCTACACGGCCGAGGACGGCGTCGCCGTCATCACCATCAACCGGCCCCAGGCCAAGAACGCGGTCAACGCCGCGGTCGCGCGCGGGATCGCCGAGGCGCTCGACGACCTCGACTCGCGCAAGGACCTGACGGTGGGCATCATCACCGGCGCGGGCGGCACCTTCTGCGCCGGGATGGACCTGAAGGCCTTCATGAAGGGCGAGGTCCCGCTGGTCGAGGGCCGCGGGTTCGGCGGCTTCGCCGAGGCCCCGCCCAAGAAGCCGCTGATCGCCGCGGTCGAGGGCTACGCCCTGGCCGGCGGGTTCGAGGCGGTGCTCGCCTGCGACCTGGTCGTGGCGGCGGAGAACGCGAAGTTCGGCATCCCCGAGGCCAAGCGCGGCCTGGTCGCCGGCGCGGGCGGCCTGCTGCGCCTCCAACACCGCATCCCGCGCAACCTGGCCATGGAGTTCGCCCTGACCGGCGACTTCGTGGACGCCCCGCGCCTGGCCGAGCTGGGCCTGGTCAACCGGGTCACCGCCCAGGGCGGTGCCCTGGAGGGGGCCAGGGAGCTGGCCGCGCGGGTCGCCGCCAACGGTCCGCTCGCGGTGCGGGTCTCCAAGCAGATCATCACCGAGTCGGACGACTGGTCCAGCGCGGAGATGTGGGAGAGGCAGAACGAGCTGGCGGGCCCGGTCTTCGTCAGCCAGGACGCCATGGAGGGCGCGGCGGCCTTCGCCGAGAAGCGCGCCCCGGTGTGGAAGGGCGAGTAGCCCGGCCGCCGGCACAGTGCCGAGGAGGCCGCCCCCGGCCGGGGGCGGCCTCCGTCGTGTCAGGCCGCGGGCCCGGCCGCTTTCGCGTCCTCCGGGGGCGCGGCGGCCCGGTCGCGCACGGTCCACCGGGCGAGCGCCCGCGAGACCGCGGTGACCGGCCGCTCCATCGGCCCGGCGCCCAGGGTGAGCCGCCACACCGTGGCGAACACCAGCGAGAAGACCACCACGAGCTCCACCGTGTAGGTCTCCACCCAGCCGGCCCACCCGGGCAGGAGCCCGCCGTGCACCGCCCACAGCAGGACCCCGTGCGCGGTGTACAGGGTGAGGGTCATCGCGCCCATCGCCGCCACCGGGTAGAGCAGGACCCGCATCGGCCACGTTCCGGCCAGCAGCAGGCACAGGCCGAGCACGGCCATCGCCACCCCGGTGTTGCCCACCACCTCGAAGGTGGAGTTGCTGTGGGAGTAGGACTCCAGCGCCGTGCGCCACGCCATGTACTCGTCACCGGGCAGGAACGGGGCCAGCGGCACCGACAGCACCCAGGACGTCCCGTAGCCCAGCACGGCCAGCCCGGCCCCGCCGCCCACCAGCCACCAGCGCACCTTCCGCGAGCGCAGCCCGGTGCGGGCGGCCACCATCCCGGCCAGCACGTAGGCGAGGAACACCGTCGCCGGGTACAGGCCGAACACCAGCAGGTCCAGCGGGGTCTCCACCATCTCGAAGGAGAACAGCGGCATGTCCTCGACGGACTCGCCCTCCTCGGCGAAGGGGTCCTTGCCGCTCGCCTCCAGGGAGGCCCAGTACTCCTCCTTCTCCTCCACCCACTCGGGGTCGCCCCAGGTGGCCTCCCACTCCGCCTTCTCCTCGGGCGTCCACTCCTCGGTGAAGCCGTCCGACCAGCCCATCACCACGGGCAGCTCCTGGGCGGCCAGCGTCGCCTGCGGGCCGATCAGCGCCATCGCCACCGCCAGCGCCGCCAGGTGGCGGGTGCGCAGCCACAGCACGGGGATCGCCAGCAGGAAGAACACCCCGTAGAAGTGCAGGATCACCGCCAGCGAGCCCAGCGTCGCCAGGCCGTAGCCGATGGCGATGAGCAGCAGCGCCCGCACCGCCAGCCGCACCCGGACCCGGTTGCGCTCCACCCGGGTCCCGGGCCGGGTGCGCCCGGCCAGCAGCACCAGGGACACCCCGGCCAGGAACGCGAACAGCGCCGCCGAACGGCCGCTCACCGCGCCCCCGACCAGTTCCACGACGAGCATTCCGGGGCCCGTCGTGCTCTCGTCCCAGACGGCGTTGATGTCGGACGCCCCGGTCAGCAGCAGCGTCAGCGGCACCCCCATGTGCGCGATGAAGACCCCGAGCAGGGCCACGCCCCGCGCCGCGTCCACCCCGAGCAGGCGTTCACGCGGTGCCCTGCTCCCGGTCCCCGGGGTCCCCGCCCCGGGCACCGGCGCCCCCGGTGACTCCGGTGCCCCTGGCGCTCCCGGCGCCTCCGCCCCCGGCCCGGGCGGTACCGGATCCGGCGACCGGTCCTCCCCGACGGTCCCCACTCCCTCGACTGCGGCCATGCACATCCCCCGTGCGTCGTTCGTCCGTTTGCACAGCGATCAACGCGGACGGTGACCGCGACGGTTCGATCGGACGGCCCGATTTCTCCAGGGGGGATGATGACCACCCCGGCGAACAGTCATTACTGCGAAGGGTATCCGGGCCAATACTTTGGGTGTGTAGTCTGTCGGCGTATCCCGAACCCACCGCGGTCCCGTCGGCGTTCCCGGGGCCGCGCGGACCCACCCAGGAGGACCGACGTGACCGACCCCGAGCTCGGCGGCATGGACCTGACGGTCGTGGCCGTGGCGGACTCCGAACCCTACGTCCGCCTGTCCGCGGCCATGTTCGACGCCCTGCCCGGCCGCGGTCACACCGTCGGCCTCGCCGTCGTGCGGTCACCGATCACCCCCGCACCCGCTCAGCTGCGCCGGGCCGTCGCCGACAGCGGGCTGGCGGACCGCCGTGTCCCCGTGCTGACCCTGCCCGAGCTGCGCCGGCTGGTCCGCCGCCGGGTGCCCGACGTCGTCATGCTCAACTGCACCGCCCGGGTCACCGACGCCCTGGCCGACATCCTGCCGACGGGGCGGCGCCGGCCCGTGGTCGTCACCACCCTGCCCGGGCCCGCCCTGCCCGCGGGGGAGCACGAGTGGCTGCACCGGGCCCGCGCCGACCTGCTGGTCCTGCACAGCCTGCGGGAGGTCACCGCGTTCGCCGAGCTGGGCGAGAAGCTCGGGGCGGGCACGGAGGTGGCCCTGGCGGGGCTGCCGCTGCCCACGGCCCGCGAACGCCGCGGCGGGCGCCCGCACCGGGTCGTCTTCGCCGCCCAGGACCACGTTCCGGCCACCGCGCCGCAGCGCGAACGCATCCTGGAGGCGCTGGCCAACCTGGCCGAGAGCCGCCCCGACCTGGAGGTCGTGGTGTGCCCGGGCGAGCGCCGGACCGACGCCCCGGGCGGCGACTACGCCGAGCTGTGGCGCGGCCTGGTCGCCGCCGGGCGGGTCCACGACCACACCGTGCTCTTCCGCCCCGGCCCGGTCGCCGCCCAGCTGGACCGGGCCCGCGGCCTGGCCACCGTCGGCTCCCCGGCGGCCCTGGAGGCCCTGGCCCTGGACGTCCCGGTGATCATCCTGGGCGACTGCGGCGAGGACCCGGGGGCGACGGTGTTCCAGGACGGGGACGTCTTCGGGACCCTGGACGACCTGCGCGCCCTGCGCTTCCGGGTGCCCTCCCCGGCGTGGGCGCACGAGAACCACTTCCACCCGCCGCGGCGCGAGGACTGGACCCGCCGCCTGGCGGCGCTGGTCCACCGCGCCCGCCGCGGCGACCTGCCGCCCCTCCCGGCCCTGCTCGACGCGGGCGTCCACCGCCGCGCCCGCCGCCGGGTCCTGGCCGACCTCGGCGCCGCCCCGTCCCTGCTCCGCCAGGGCCCCCGCGCCCCCTGGCCCACCCCCTGACCCACCGGGGCCGCCGTGGCCGCCGGGCCGGTCGTCCGGCGGTTCTTGCCGACGGGGCCGTCAGTGGGTGGTGAGGGCCGGGTCGGCGGCGGCCTCGTCGAGGCCGCCGATGAGGGTCGAGGTGTGGTCGGCCAGGGTCACCTCCGCGACCGGGGCGTCCGGCAGGGCCTCCAGGAGCAGTGGCTCCAGCAGCACCGACAGCGATGACGAGAACGCGAACGAGAAGTGGTTGTCGTCGTAGTACGCCAGCTGGTTGCCGATCACCCCCGGGCACTCCGTGTCCCCGCACAGGTACCCGGTCAGGTCCACGGTCCGCACGTTGTCCGGCAGCTCGCCGGCCTCGGCGGCGGCCGCCAGCGGCGAGGACTCCGCCATCGTGTACGCCCGGTCCTGGGCGCAGTGGCCGCCGCGGTCGACGCAGTCGGCCACGTCGAACGAGAACCGGGGCGTGTCCCGGACCGCGACCACGTCGACGCCGAGCCCGTCCAGCCACCGCCACCGCTGCACGAACCCGTCGGGCACGTGCTCCAGCGACCCGTCGCCCTGCCGGGTCAGCGTGCCCAGCCCGAACACCGCGTCCGGGGCCATCTCCTCGATCTCCCGGGAGACCTCCGCGTTCCAGGCGGTGCACTCCTCGTACACCGCACCCTCGAACACCTGCTCCTCGGCGCTGAACTGGCAGGCGTTCTTGGTCATGATGACCAGCCGCCACCCGTGGTGCTCGGCGATGGGCCGCAGCGCCTGGAACCAGTGGCGGGCGTGCGAGCTGCCGGTGAGGACCAGGGTGTACTCCGAGTCCACGTCGCCGAACTCGCAGGCGATCAGCTCCGTGGACGGAATGGTCACGTTGCAGGAGCTGGTCTGCGCGATGGTCTCCTGCTTGACCGTGGTGGTGTCGGGATACACCGGCAGCGCCGGCAGGTTCGCCGCCAGCTCCGGGCTCAGGTGCACGGCGGCGCCGGGGTACGCGGTGGGGTCCTGGCTGAGCCGGGCGCGCATCTCCCGCTCGTGTTCGATGCCCGCGCCCCAGGCCAGGGAGCCGACCAGGACCGGGACGGCGAACAGCACGCCGGCGGCCAGCGACCACGACGGCGCCCGCCGGTCGCGCAGCACCCGGTCGATGCCGCCTTCGAGGATCCAGGAGGTGGCCAGGGCGGCGGCGAACGACGTGCCCAGGACCAGGAGGCCGCCGGTCATGGACGGCTTCACCCGGTCGGTGACCTCCAGGTAGAAGACGAGCACCGGCCAGTGCCACAGGAACAGCGGGAACGAGTGCTTGCCCAGCCACACCAGCGGGGGCAGCCCCAGCAGCCGGTTGGCGGACCACCGGCCGGGTTCGCCCTCGGCGCCCGCGACCAGGACGAGGACGGCGGCGAGCACCGGCCACAGCGAGGCGTATCCGGGGTAGGGGAGCGAATCGCCGATGACGGCGCCGCAGGCGATCAGGGCCAGCAGACCGACCCAGCCCGCGACCAGGCGCAGCACGCGGGGCAGCCGCAGCCGGGACAGCCGGGGCAGGAACAGGGCGAGCAGGCCGCCCAGGGCGGGTTCCCACAGACGCGCGCCGGTGTCGAAGTAGGCCCAGGTCGGCTCGGTGGCGGTGATCCACAGCGAGTACCCGAACGACAGGGCGAACACCGCCGCGACGGTGCCCGTCGCCGCCACCCGCACCCGGCCGCCCAGCCGCACCGCGACCAGGGCGGCGAGGGTGAGCAGCAGCGGCCACAGCAGGTAGAACTGCCCCTGCACGCCCAGCGACCAGAAGTGCTGGACGGGGCTGGAGGCCGAGTCCCGCGCCATGTAGTCGACCGAGCCCAGCGCCAGGTGCCAGTTCACGTGGTACAGCGCGGCGGCCTGCACGTCGGCGATGACCGCGGTCCACGCCGAGCGCGGCAGGAACAGGAACGCCCCGGCCAGCACCGCGCCGAGCACCACGGCCCCGGCGGGGAAGAGCCGCCGCGCGGTCCGGCTCCAGAACGCGCCGATGCGGATGCGCCCGTCGCGTTCCAGCGCCCGCACCATCGACCCCGTGATGAGGAAGCCGGTGAGCAGCAGGAAGACGTCGACGCCGCCGGAGACCGTGCCGAACCAGATGTGGTAGACGGCGATGAGCACGGCGGCGACCGCCCGCAGCCCCTCGATGTCGTCGCGACGTCGGGACACGGGCGTGCGCAGCGTGTTGAGCACAGGGCTCGGGACAGGACTCTGGACAGAAGAGGACAAGGGTGTGCCTTGGGCTCGGTGAAGGTGGGGGCAGGGGGCGGCGCCCGTGGTCCGGGCGCGCGGCGGAGCGCCGGAGGGATGACGGCGCTCGGGGAATGCCCTGCCGCTTCAGTATCCGATGGCTTTGTCCGGATCTGGCCAGATAAGGGTTGACGTTGTCCAGTCGAGATGAAATCTGTGTGAATGTGTGGCCTGAGCTGCGAAAACAGTGTCAGAGCTCACACCTCGGAGCTTGTTGGCCACTCGGCCCCAGATGACCCTTTTGTAGATATTTAAGGCATTTATGACAACGTGTTCGACCGATCCGGCGTCCTGTTCACGGCCTACCGGGACACCCAGGGAGAACACGTATGGCGCTGCACTTCGAGGAGGACGAGTACGAGGTGGGGGAGGAGCACTTCTACGACGACGAGGGCACCTTCGGCGTACTCGCACCACTGGACGCCGACGAGCTCGACGGCGGCTGGTGACCCTCGAAGGCACAAGCCCCCTGGACGGCGGTCAGACCCCGGGCTTCTCGAACCGGGACGGGAAGGGGAAGCGGTCGGCCAGGACCCGGTGGACCATGGCGGTCACCTCCTCCCGCCTCTCCGGCGGGGTGTCGAAGTCGTTGAGGCAGAAGAACTCGACCCCCGGGTCGGCCTCCAGCGCCGCGAGCCTCTCCTCGGCCTCCGCCGCACCGATGTCGATGTAGCGCATCGCGTACTCACCCGGCACCGCCCGCCCGGTGAACAGCGCGTAGTGGTGGTGCAGCGTGGCCGCGACCGCCACATCGGCCAGGCCCCGGAACCGGGCGTGCGCCGTGCGGTCGATCGCCTCGGCGTAGCGCTCCTCCAGCTCGGTCAGGACCGAGCGGATCTGCGGGTGGGGGATGTGCTTGAACTTGTGGGTGATGTGCCGCCCGAAGTCGGCGGCCGGCAGCTCGCGCACGTTCTTGCCCGCCGAGTTCGGCGCCGCCTCCCCGGCCACCGGCTCGCCCACCCCGAACTGGTGCGGGGAGAACGGCAGCCGTGCCACACCGCTGCCGTGGAAGAACCGGTCGGCGCCCACCGGGCGGGCCGGGAACACGTCGTCGTTGAAGTACAGGTAGTGCTCCGACAAGCCCTTGATGCGGTGCAGGCCGGTCTCGATGGCGTGGGAGTTGAACGTGGGCAGCGCGCTCTCCGGAAGGATGTCCCGGTGGTCCACCACCGTGATCCCCGCCGCGGAGGCCTCCAGCCAGGCCGGGACCTGGGCGTCGGTCACCAGGTACACGTGCCGCACCCACGGCGCGTACATCTCCACCGACCGCAGTGAGTGGCGCAGCTCGTCACGGCTGGTGAACCGCGACGCCCCTGCCGCCAGGGGGGTGTACCCCTCACCGCGGTGGCGGGCGCGCTCGGCGGCGTGGGCGGGGTCGTCGCCGTCCACCCAGGTGTAGACCACGTCGACGGGAAAGGTCACCTCGTCCACCGGCGTCCACGTGAACGGCTCGAAGGTCGGATACTCGCGCTCGGCCACGACCACGGTGGCGGGTTTGCGCGCGGCGGCCGGCAGCACGTCGGCGACCCGGTTGCGGCGCGGCGCCACCCAGGAGTCGGCCAGCACCTCCTCGGGGGCCTGCGCGCGCAGCTTCGCCCGCTGCCCCTCGGAGTCCTCATGCTCCAGGATCTTGGCGCCCTCGCGCCAGAACTCCACGTCGCAGCCGAACTCGAACCCGGCCAGCTCGCGCCCGCCGGGGGAGAGCAGGCGCTCGGCGAACCGGATGACGAGCCCGGCCTTGACCTTCTCGTCCAGGGCGCCGTCGACGTAGGCACTGGCGGCGGCGACCACCCCGCCGGTGCCGGGTTTGACGGCGTAGAGGGCGCTGGTGCCGTAGAGCTCGCGCATGGTGTCCAGCAGGCGCTTCTTGTCGGAGCGGTGCACCCCGACGACGTGGCGCAGGGGCGAGCGGCCGCGCACCAGGAAGTGGTCGATCCCGGCGTGGGCCAGGGCGTCGGTGACCAGGCGCAGGTTGCGGGCCGATGCCCCGGCCGCGGTGAACGAGGTGACGGCCCGGCCCAGCAGTTCGGCGCCGTCCACCTGCTGGACGCGCAGGTCGGGATCGGCCTCCAGGAGTTCCCGGCGCTTGCGGGCGATCTTCTCGGCGCGCCTGCGCTCGGCCTCGGCAGCCCCGGCCTCGCGGCGTTCGGCTTCCAGCCGGGTGCGGGTGGCGGTGGGCAGGAGGCGTTCGCTCGCGCGCTTGACGCCGGAGGACAGGGCCATGCGGGCAGTCCTTCGACCGGGGGCGGGGGGTGAAGGGGCATCTGTCCGAACATTGAGGACACGTGCCCGCAATGTGACGCATGGGTGTCATGTGAGGTTTACGAGAGCAACGGGTGAAGCTTTGCGTGTTTGTCTGATCTCTTTCTGTGGCCAAATGAGCCTTTGGTGGCCGTATGTGGCCACCGCGGTTTATGTAAAGCTCACAGCGGTTTTCTGTGCTCTTGGTTGGTTTGTCGCTTTAGGTGGGTCTTTCGAGGGGATTGCGCGAAGCGTCAGCGCGCTACTACCGTCACGCCGAGTCGCCGCGGAAACCCGATCCTCCGTGGAACCGGCTCCCCGAAGCACAACTGAAGTAGACAGGCTCATCCCCCATGCGTCGTTCCCTGACCCGTGCGACAGCGGCCTCCACCGCCGCGGCACTGGCGTTGTCGTTGCTGGCCGTGCCCCCCGCCCTGGCGGACGAGGACGACGAGCCGGCCCCCTCCGGCGCGGAGACGGCGGCCGAGCAGGATGCGCTGACTTTGGCGCGTGAGACGGGTGAGCCGGTTGAGATCACCGCGCTGACCGATGAGAAGACGGTCCACTACGCCAATCCCGATGGCACTCTGACCGCGGAGATCTCCGCCCTGCCGGTCCGGGTCCGCACCGGGCAGGGGTGGATCGACGCCGACACCACCCTGGTCGCCGGGACCGACGGCCTGGTCCGTCCCCGCGCCGCCGGTATGGACATCGCGTTCTCCGGGGGCGGCGAGGCCCCGATGGCCCGGATCGGGATCGGCTCCAACAGCGTCGAGCTCGACTGGGACGGCCCGCTGCCCACCCCGGTCCTGGACGGCGACCAGGCCACCTACCCCGACGTGCTGCCCGACGTCGACCTGGTCCTGACCGCCGGGGTCGAGGGGTTCACCCAGGTCCTGGTCGTGCACACCCCCGAGGCCGCCGCCTCACCCGAGCTCGCCGAACTCGAACTGCCCCTGGAGGCCACCGGGGTGACGTTGGAGGCCGACGAGCACGGCAACATCGAGGCCATCGGCGACGAGGGCGGCCAGGGCGTGTTCAACGTCCAGGCCCCGGCCATGTGGGACTCCACCGGCATCGAGGACACCCTCGGCGAAGACCCCGCCATCGCCCCCACCACCGGCGCCCGCACCGCCCTGGTCGAGACCGACCTCACCGTCGACAGCATCCGCCTGGTCCCCGACCAGGGGCTGCTGACCGGCGAGGACACCGAGTACCCGGTGTACATCGACCCCTCGGTCAGCGCCAACCGCCCCAACACGGCCTACGTCGACAAGACGTTTCCGAACCAGAGCTACTTCAACAAGAAGGAGAGCGTCGGGGTCGGGTACTACTCCGGTGGGGAGGGCACTTTCACCCGACGTGCGTTCATGCAGTTCACGGTGATGGGGCGCACCGCTCACCCCAACACCATCATCAACTCGGCCACCCTGCGCACCGAGGTGGCCTGGGCCTACAACTGCAATAGCAACTCCAACGTCCAGCTGCACCGAACCGACGCGTTCACCAGCAAGACCACCTGGAACAACCAGCCCACCGCCCGCACCCTGCTCGACACCCAGAACGTCAAGGGCGGCTGGGCCACCTGCCCCGCCACCAGCGGGGTGGAGTTCAACGCCACTACCGCCTACAAGTGGGGCGTCGACAACAGCGCCTCGCACATCTACCTGCGGCTGAAGGAGCAGAACGAGTCGGCCACCAGCGCCTGGCGCCGCTTCGATTTCAAGAACAAGCCGCCGGTGCTGGTGGTCAACTACAACCACCCGCCGGAGAAGCCGGTCACCTCGACCCTGTCGGACTCCCTGGGCGGGGCCTGCGCCACCGACAAGACCAAGCCCCGCCTGGTCAACAACACCGAGGTCACCCTGCGCGGCCAGCTCCGCGACCGCGACTCCTACTACGTCGGCCAGCAGGTCAAGGGCCAGTTCGAGTGGAAGGTCGACGGCGCCTCGGGCAACCTGGGCTCGTCCGACTCCGCTTATGTCACCGTGGCGAAGTGGAGCGGCGGCAGCTACCGCACCGTCGTCGCCCGCAACCTGCCCCAGAACCAGCTGATCGCCTACCGCCTGCGCGGCCACGACCAGCAGAACTGGGGACCCTGGTCGGCCTGGTGCTACCTCAAGGTCGACACCACCAAGCCCGAGACCGGACCCAAGGTCACCTCCACCGACTACCCGGCCGGCGACACCCTCCACGGGACCGTGGGCCGCAGCGGCGACTTCACCTTCTCCAACAACGGCGTCGCCCAGGCGGTGGCCTACCACTACAGCCTCAACGACGCCTCCTGCTCCACCAAGATCACCCTGGGCACCCCGGGCGCGACCGTGACCGTGCCGATCACCCCGCGCCGGGACGGCCCCAACCTGCTGCACGCCCGCACCACCGACGCGTTCGGCAACTCCTCGGAGTGCGTGCTGGTGTACACCTTCACCGTCGCACCGCCCTCGGATCCGGTCTCCTATTTCCCGCTCGACGAGGGCCAGGGCGGTACCGCGACCGATGTGATGGACCCGAACAGGGTCGCCACCGCCAACGCCACGGTCGGTTGGACCCGTGGGCGCGTGGGCGAGACGGACGGCTCCACCTACCGCCTTGAGGGCACCGCCCTGCACACCACCAACGGCAACCGTCTGACCACCGAGAATCCGGTGATCGACACCGACGACGCCTTCACGGTCTCGGCGTGGGTCCGCCTCGACGAGGCGACCGCCAACCACACGGCCGTTTCCCAGGACGGCGACCGCCACAGCGGCTTCTACCTCGGCTACAACAACACCAGTGACGGTAACTGGGTGTTCAAGCAGGCCCCGTACGACGGTGACGGTACGAACATCGCTCACCGGGTCTACTCCAAGGAACCCGCCCGACTGGGTATGTGGACACACCTGCTGGGGACTTTCGACCCCGAGACCGGAGAACTCGCTCTGTACGTCGACGGGGAACTCCAAGGCGAGGTGACCCAGCAGACTCCTTGGAACGCCACCGGCCCGCTGGTCATCGGTGGTGCCAGGTACAAGGGGGCGTTCTTCGACGCCTGGCCCGGAGCGATCGACGACGTGCGGGTCTGGGACCGGGTCCTCACCGACGAGGTCCCCGAGGAGAGCCCGGACTCCTATTCGGAGATCTGGGAACTCGCCAACCGTCCGGCCGCCCTGGAGGGGCACTGGCAGTTGAACGAGACCGAGGGCACCGCGGTCGCTGACTCCTCCGACCACGGACTGACCGGCACGCTGCACGGTGATCCGCTCACCGCGTGGAACACCGCGATGAACGACGTCACCTTCGCCCCCGGCGTGAGCCTGGACCCGGCCACCCGGGAACGGGTCACGACCACGGGACCGGCGGTGCGCACCGACCGCAGCTACAGCGTGGCCGCCTGGGTGCGCCTGGACGAGGTCGGCCACAACGCCACCGCCGTCTCCCAGGACGGCGGCGCGCACAGCGGGTTCTACCTCGCCTACCAGTACACCTACGAGTGGAACAACTGGGTGATGAAGGTTCCGCCCAGGGACGCCATCGGAGCCACGGGCTGGCACCGGGCCCTGTCCGACGACGCGCCGGAGTTCGGCCGCTGGACCCACCTGGCCGCCACCTACGACCACACCCGGCGCGAGGTCACCCTGTACGTCGACGGGGTGAAGAACGGGACCGCGGCGGTGCCCGCGGCCTGGCACGCGGGCGGCCCGGTGGTCATCGGCGGTGCCAGGTTCGAGCAGCGCCTGGCCGAGGCCTGGGCCGGCGACATCAGCGACGTCCACCTCTACCAGGGTGTCCTGACCGAGGACGACCTGGACCGAATCCGATGGGGAGCCCTCCCCGTGCCGTGACCCACCGCCGTTGACGGCTCACCTGTCCCCCCTTTTGTTTCGCGCTATCTGTCCGGCAGGCCCACACCCGTGACCTGCCGGGCGGGAGGTTCCCCCTGTGTCCGAAACCCCGCACACCCCTGCCCCTGTAACGCGTCGCGGACGCAAGAGCCTGGTCTCATTCGTCGCGCTCGCCGTCGCCGCCGGTCTGGCCTCGGCCATGCCGGTGTCCGCCCTGTCCTACAACCCCCGTCCGGACGTGGCCGAGGCCGAGTCCGTCGACGGGCGTGTGCTGACCCCGGAGGCGACCGAGGTCGACACCACGGTCGCCGACGCCGCGGTGACCACGCTGGCCGAGGCGGAATGGCCCGAGGCCGACGTCCTCACCCTCGACCTGGAAGAGGGGGCGCGGGCGCCCGGCGGTCCAGTCGTGGTGGAGCCGGTGCAGGGGGAGGAGTTCCAGGACTGGGACTCCCCGCTGCCCGAACCCGAGGAACCCGCCGAGGATGTGCAGGACGAGCAGGGGGAGCAGGACGCGGGTGTCCAGGATGAGCGGCGCCTGCCGCTGAACCCGTGGGTGCCCGGCGACGAGACCTCTCCCGAGGACGAGACCGCTCCCACCCCGGAGCCCTCACCGAGCCCGGCCCCGGAACAGCCGGGGGAGACCCCGCAGACCCCCGAGACCCCTGAGGTCCCCGAGCCGGAGGAACCGGGCGACCCGGTCACCGAGGACGAGCCGGCCGAGGAGGCCGCAGAGGCCGAGCCGCAGCCGGTGGCCGCCGCCGAGGTCGAGATCCTGGACCGCGACCAGGCCGCCGAACTCGGCCTGTCCGGGCTGGCGCTGCGCGTCACCCGCACCGACGGCGCCGAGGAGGCCGGTCCGGTCCGCATCAGCGTGGACTACGCCGACTTCGCCACCGCCTACGGCGCCGACTACGGCTCCCGCCTGGAACTGCTCGCCCTGATCGACTGCGACCCCGACACCGCCGCCGAGGACGGATGCCTGGAATCGGTGGACCTGGAATCGGTCAACGACACCGACGCACAGGTGCTGTCGGCCGTGGTCCCGGCCACCGCCGCCAGCATGATGGTGACCGCCGCCGCCTCCGGTACCAGCGAGGAGGGCACCGGTGACTACACCGCCACCTCGCTGAGCCCGTCCTCCACCTGGAACATCGGCCCGCAGACCGGTGACTTCTCCTGGACCTACCCGATGGCCGCCCCCAACGTCGCCGGCGGCCTCAAGCCGGAGATCAGCCTGGGCTACTCCTCCCAGTCCGTGGACGGCCGCGTTTCGGACACCAACAACCAGACCTCCTGGATCGGCGAGGGCTTCGACTACCACCCGGGTTACATCGAGCGCCGCTACGCCACCTGCCAGGACGACGGCACCAAGATCCCCGACCAGTGCTGGTCGCACCACAACGCCACCCTCAACCTGGGCGGGCGCTCCACCGAGCTGATCTACAAGGACGGCACCTGGACCCCGCGCAACGACGACGGTTCCAAGGTGGAGCGCCTGACCGGCACCACCAACGGTGACAACGACGGTGAGTACTGGAAGGTCACCACCGTCGACGGCACCCAGTACTTCTTCGGCCGCAACCGCCTGCCGGGCTGGGCCTCGGGCAAGGAGGAGACGAACTCGGCCTGGACCGTGCCCGTCTACGGCAACGACTCGGGCGAGCCCTGCCACAAGTCCGGCGACCTCGCCGGGTCCTGGTGCCAGCAGGCCTGGCGGTGGAACCTCGACTACGCCGTGGACGCGCAGGGCAACGCACTGGTCCACTACTACGCCGAGGAGACCAACAACTACGGCCGCAACTTCACCTCCACCGCGACCCCGTACGACCGGGGCGGGTACCTCAAGCGCACCGAGTACGGGCTGCGCGACTCCGACCCGTACGCCACCGCTCCGGCCCGGGTGAACTACGGCGTCAGCGAGCGCTGCACGGTCACCGGATCCTTCGACTGCGCCGTCTCCAAGCGCACCGCGGCCAACGCCGACCACTGGCCCGACACCCCCATCGACCAGGAGTGCAAGACCTCCTGCGCCGGGCAGCACTCGCCGACGTTCTGGACCACCAAGAAGCTCGACTCCATCACCACCCAGGTCCACAACGGCACCGCCTACACCACCGTGGACTCCTGGAAGCTGACGCACACCTTCCCCGACCCCGGGGACGGCACCGACCCGGCGTTGTGGCTGGACTCGATCACCCACACCGGGCATGTGGGCGGCACCAAGGCCTACCCGGCGATCACCTTCGCCGGACAGCCGCTGCCCAACCGCGTCGACTCCACCACCGACGGCCTGGCGCCCATGAACAAGTGGCGCATCACGGCCGTGTACACGGAGACCGGCGGCCAGGTCAACGTCCGCTACCTCGACTCCGACTGTGAGGCGGGCAAGACCCCCAAGCCGCACGAGAACACCAAGGCGTGCTTCCCGGTCATCCGCGCCCACCAGGGCGGGGCCGACGACATCACCGACTGGTTCGCCAAGTACCGCGTGGCCGAACTGGTCGAGGTGGACCTGGTCACCGACCAGCCCGACGTCATCACCACCTACGACTACGTGGGCAAGGGCGCCTGGCGGTACATGGACGATGACGGGTTCGTGAAGGACGACAAGCGCACCTGGTCGCAGTGGCGTGGTTACGACCGGGTCATCGTGCGCACCGGTCACCCGGACGAGACCCGGACCGAGACCGAGCACCTGTTCTACCAGGGCATGAACGGCGACAAGCTGCCCTCGGGCACCCGTACGGCCACGGTCACCGACTCCACCGGCGCCTCCGTGACCGACGACGTGGTGTTCAGCGGCCAGACCCGCGAGGTCATCGTCCGCAACGGGGTGGGCGGCCAGGTCGTCTCCCGGACCATCACGACTCCGTGGAAGCGCAAGACGGCCGACAGCTCCCACTCCTGGGACACGCGCGGCGCCCACATGACCAGCACCGAACGGGTCGACACCTACACACGCCTGGCCAGCGGGTCGTTCCGGCACACCCGCACCGCGAACACCTTCGACTCCTACGGGATGATCGCCACCGTCCACGACCAGGGCGATGTCGGCGACCCCGGCGACGACAAGTGCACCGCGACCGCGTACGCGCGCAACACCGGCAGGCACCTGCTCAACCTGGTCTCCCACACCCGCGCCACCGCCTCCACCTGCGGAGGAACACCGTCGGCGGACCAGGTCATCAGCGATGTCCGTGTCCTCTACGACGGGAAGCCCTTCGGTGAGGCCCCCACCCAGGGACGCCCCACCCAGACCCAGCGGGCCGTGGACTACAACGGCTCCACCCCCGTCTACCAGACGGTCACCACCACGACCTTCGACACCTACGGCCGTGCCCTGACCGTCGCCGACGCAGCGGGCAACACCACCACCACGGTCTACACCTCGGCGCGGGTCGGCGGCCACGACACCAAGGTCGAGACCACCAACGCGCTCGGACACGTGAGTGTCCAGGAGTTCGACGCCCGGTCCCAGCCGGTCAAGGAGACCACCGCGGCGGGCGGTATCACGCATCTGGCCTACGACCCGCTGGGGCGGCTGACCGACGTGTGGCTGCCGGACCGCAATCGCACCGCCACCGCCTCGATGCGCTTCGAGTACAACGTGGCCAAGAACGCCCCCACCACGGTGGTCACCCACACCCTGAACCCGCACGGGCGCTACGTCACCAGCTACAAGATCCTCGACGGGTTCCTGCGCGAACGCCAGACCCAGGCTCCGGCTCCCAACGGCGGGCGTGTGATCACCGACGTCTTCCGCGACACCCGCGGCAACACGGTGATCGAGCGGGAGCCCTACTACAACACCGAGAACCCGGCCGGTGCGCTCTTCGTGGTCAACAACCACGACGAGATCCCCCGCTGGACCCGCACGGTCTACGACGGCGCCGACCGCGCCACAGACGTCGTCCAGATGTCCCGCGGCCTGGAGCAGTGGCGCACCACCACCGCACACCACGGCGACCGGATCCTGACCACGGTCCCCGACGGCGGCACCGGTACCACGTCGATCATCGACGCCCGCGGGCAGATCATGGAGGTCCGCAAGCACCACGGCGAGGAGCCCACGGGGGAGTACGACACCACGGCGTACACCTACACTTCGCGTGGTGAACTGGCCACGGTCACCGACCCGGGCGGTTCGACCTGGGGTTATACCTACGACCTCTTGGGCCGCAAGGTCTCCGAGTCCGACCCCGACACCGGTGTCACCACCACGGTCTACGACGACCTGGATCGCGTGGTGAGCGTGACCGACGCCCGCGGGCAGACGCTGCACACCACATACGACGCCCTGGGCCGCAAGACCCACCTGCGCGAAGGTTCGGCGAGTGGGACGGTGCGCGCCTCCTGGGTCTACGACACCGTGATGAAGGGACAGCTGTCCTCGGCCACCCGCCATCACGACGGTAGCGCCTATACCACTCGCATCCTCGGCTATGACCCTGTTGGACGCCCCCGGGCCCAGCAGATCATTGTCCCGGCCTCGGAAGGCGGCCTGGCGGGTACCTACCAGTTCGGGACCCTGTACAATCCCGACGGCACCGTGGCGTCGATCAGCATGCCCGCGACGGGTGGCCTCGGTTCCGAGGCCGTCTCCTACGGTTACGACGAGCTGGGCAACCCGACCACCCTGACCGGCAACACCAAGATCGTCACCGAGAGCCTCTACTCCAAGGTCGGCGACCTGGTCCAGCGGGAGTTCCACCGCGGGGTGCTGGGCGCGAACAAGACCTGGCAGACCTTCGCCTTCGACGAGAAGACCGACCGGCTCACCATGGCCGGCGTTGTTCCGCAGATCGGCGAGGGCTCCCTGTCCACCCAGACCTACGCCTACGACGACATCGGCAACCTGCTGCGGATCAACGACGAACCCACCGACCCGCAGCGGGCCGACGACGTGCAGTGCTTCACCTACGACCACCTGCGCCGCCTGACCGAGGTCTGGACCCCGGACGCAAAGGGTGGAGCAGCGTGCGTAGAGGCCCCCTCGACCGAGGGCCTTGGCGGGGCCGCACCGTACTGGCACTCCTACACCTACGACGCCACCGGCAACCGCATCCAGGAGATCCAGTACCACAGCAATGGCGGACAGACCGTCCGCGACTACACCACCCCCGAGACGGGGGAGGGACCCGAGCACGCTGTCACCCGCGTGGACCAGCAGGGCATCGGCGGCGCCACTGAACACGTCTACGACTACGACGCCGCGGGCAACATGGTCCGCCGCACCACCGGTGAGCACGACCAGACCCTCCAATGGGGGCCGGAGGGCGAACTCGTGCAGGTCACCGACGGCCTGGCCAAGACCGAGTACGTCTACGATGCCAATGGCGAGCGCCTGCTGCGCCGTGCTAACGGCGCCACCACCCTGTACCTGCCGGGGAGCGAGGTCACCTGGGACCCGGCCGCCGGGACCAAGGAGGGCACCCGCTACTACACCCACGCGGACGAGACCGTGGCGATCCGGGAGAACGACAACAGCCTGCACTGGGTGTTCTCCGACCACCACGGCACGGGGCAGCTGACCGTGAACGCGATGACCGGCGAGGTCGTCCAGCGTCGCATGACCGTTTTCGGTGAAAGCCGGGGATCGACCGGTGAGTGGCCGGGCGAGCGCGGTTTCGTCAACGGCATGGTCGACGCCAGCACCGGCCTGACCCAGCTCGGCGCCCGTGCCTATGATGCGGCCCTGGGCAGGTTCATCTCGGTCGACCCCTTGATGAACCTCACCGATGCCCAGACACTGAACGGGTACGCCTACGCCAACAACAGCCCCGCCACCTACTGGGACGGGACCGGGTTGTCGTACTGCACCCCCAGCGACGGCATCTGTATGGAGGTCGGCGGCAACACCACCGTCAGCTACAAGAAGAAGAACGGTCAGAGCGGCATCCAGACCTGGAATCACAAGAAGGGCACCGGCTGGCGGCAGATCTCCTACACCCAGTACCGTCCTGTTTCGGGTGGTCGATACGAGACCCGCCGCCAGAGTGGCGGCAGCAGCTGGAGTTCCTGGCGGGTCATTGTGAAGAGGCCGGTGGTGAATCGCGCGCCGGTCGATTACACCCGCTCTCCCCAAGAGCAGGCTCTGGACGACGCCAATTGGTTCCAGCAGAGATACTCGAACTCGCAGGGCGGCTTGAACTGGGGAAACGTGGCTGATGACATCGGAATGGTTATGGGTGTTGCAGGGCTTTTCGGTTGTGCTGTCTGTGCTGGAATCTCGGCGGGGATCGGCCTGGTTCGAGGGGCGCAGAAAATTATGGATGGAGACAATAGCGGCTACTTGGATGCGTTTGCTGTTGGACCGTTCGGTGCTGTGCGGTGGGCTAGCCGCGGCCTTGCCCAGGGGAGGCATCTCAAGGAGACGGCGCGTTGGTTTGGTGCTGGCCGTGGCCCCAACGGGAGCATCGGTAGGTGGAGGGACACGGCTCGGCGAGCCGGAGCTGAGTGGAGAAAGCATGAAGCCACTTGGGCTCCGCGGCTGCAGGTCACAAGCCTGATCGACAACTCCTACACTGTGATGAACACGGCGAGGTCGATGCATGCTCACCCGTTGTTCAGTTCGAGGGGGTAGATTAATGGCTGGGTCAGCGGGTTCTGTGCCTTGGTATAGGCCAATGGAATTTATTTATTCAAAGGTCCTTCTTCGCTCTTCCGAGGGGGCCGGGGAGACGGCGCTTCGACTTAAAGAGATGCGCACAAAGGGTATCGATTCCGAGGAGGCTGAATCTCTTCTCGAGATGCAGATGTACTCGATGCTCTTCCATGCCTCAGCGGCTATTGTCGTGCTCGCAATCCCGTCTTTGATTCAAGGTGTCCCTGGCGGGTCTGGGGCGGCCCGGTTCTCACTTCTGGTTGGTGTCTTCTTGTGTAGTGTGTACCTGGGGTGTGGGGTGTCTTATGTGATCGATCTGCTCCGCGTAAAGTTCAAGCCATACTCATATATCGGGAAATCACTATTTAAAACCATGCCATTGTGGTTTTTCTGGATGCTTTCGATAGCTTTTTCCTCTGCTGTCATGGCTATCATTTTGCTGTGACGTGTTAATCTGTCTATATATTTTTTTACCGGGTACGTTGGTCCTTTGTCTCGAGGGTGATTCGTTCGGTAGCGCGCTCAACGCCTAGGATGATGTATTCATGTAGCTCGACAACGGAGGCCTGATGCTCGGTTTCACCGCCTTCACTGTCTGTGGTATGGCAATCGGTGCTGGGGCTTCTCTGTGCGGGAGTTTGGTGTCGGACTGTGTAAAATTTTGGTCGAAGAGATTTCATGAGATAGTGGGATGTGGCGTGATCGGCCACTCCGCTCGGTGCAGGTAAAGTGGAGGTCGGGGCGGGCGGTTCGGCTGATGGATTCTTGAATTTTCAATTGAGTTGACTTTTTTCGTATGTCATGGCCAAGAATGTTGTCGATGTAGCCGACCTGGTGATGTGTTGCGTCTACCATGGTTGCTGAATCTCCTATTTGACGGACCTGGTCCGATCGAAATTCACGAGCTATCCGCCGTTGTTCTGTAGGTGGCGGTCGGAGGTCCTTGCCGCGCAGGTGGAGGGCGCGCATGACCCAGCCCGGGGGGCGCCCAGGACCACGAGGAGGGCCAGGTAGGCGCGGGCCTCGGTGGTGCCGATCCAGCGCAGGGCGGTGCCGCGGTGGCCCGCGGAGGCCTCGGCGAAGGCGATCTGCCCGGCGACGCGGGCGTGGCCGCGCGGGACCAGGCGGAATTCGGGGTAGCGGTCCAGCAGCCAGCGCAGGGCGGTGGAGATGGTCTGCCAGCGGCCGGAGAAGTGCGAGCGGCGGCGGATGAGGAACGTCGAGGGGTGCAGCTCGGTCAGTCGGAATCCCGGCAGCTCGCCGAAGGTGACGCTGGTGGGGTCCAGTGTCCGTACCGCCTCGACCTTGTCGTAGACCACGGTGATACCGCGGCGTACTGAGCTCTTTCCCGGAGCCGGGGACGGCGTGGGCCTCCATGGTCAACTTTGACTAGTTGTGGTCAAGGTTGACTACCCGGGGCGTGGGGGGAGGGGCGGGGGATGCCCTGGTCTCGCCAAGGCCATCCCGCCTTCTCTCTGTGTGGTTTCCTCGGCTTTGAGAGGTCTCTAGCGGGCCTGTGAAGTAGCCCTGCTGGAGGTGTGCGGTCGGCTGTTTGTTCCCCTGTGGGGGGTTGTCTCTATGGAATTCAAGTGAAAAGTTCTGCGCTCAGTGCTCGTCCGATCTTGTCCTACAGGAAGAAGTTCGGATTTATTGTTGTCATTCCCTTGATCTTCATTCAGATTTTCGGGATCTTTGCGATCTCGGCCATCGGCATGCTTGAACTTGATCAACAACTCTCACCCGGTAGGCTTTTCGAGGCAATCCTGGTCTCCCTGATCATGGTTTGTGTATCGTGGGTGATGTATAACTTCGGATTTTCCCCAAGGATTCGTCTTTTCGATCATCGCCTCGTTCTCGACAACCCGTTTTCGAGAGTCAGCATTCCAGTGTGTGCGATAGAGGATATATCTGGCCTGGGTGGCTTCAAGGTGAAGTCAAAGTCGGGGAAGAAGTACTCGTCAGTGGTATTCCCGGACTCTCTCATCTCACTCTTGATGAAGTATAGAACTCATCATCGGGCTGCCGCGGAGGTGAAATTTAAAATTTCTTACCTTCGGCCATGCGAGGAGTGTCATGAGGTGGAATATGAGAAGAATTTCAGAGCAAACCTCATTGCCTTCGTGTTTATTTTCTCTGCCATGTTGGTCACGTATTCGATTATCTTTTTTATGAATTGATTTCCCCCAAGAAAGTGTGGCTGCGGGGCGGGCAGGGTTCCGGGCGCTGATCGAGGATTCGGCTCAGGTGGGGCGCGTGCTGCGGTGCCGGCGTCGGGAGTTTTGCGCGGGGGCGTTGAAGGGGTGGGGAGGTAACCTTGCGGACGCGGTGCGGGGCCGACCGATCCGAGGGGCGCCACGGGGCGGTCGACGTGGGGAACCGCACGGCGTGGGGTCGGCGCGAGGGCAGGGGCAGGGCCAGCGTGGATGAGGCAGCCCGGCCGAACGTGGGGCCTGCCTGGGCGGGGGAGTTGGCGGGGTGGGTGAATCAGGGCATGGGTGTGTGGTGGTGGCGGGTGCCGCCCCCGAATCCATTGTCCGGGCCGTCGTCCGGCTACCGCCATCTGCGGCCGCGGGGCTGTAGATAAACCTCGGGCACTCGGGCTGTGGGCGGCCTTTGTGCCCGCCGGGCGGACCTCGGTGGCAAGGCCCCGGTACAGCTCCGGGGGTGGGTGGCCGGGTGCTGGCCGGTGGTCAAACTTGTCTACCTGTAGGCAACTTTGACTAGCTCTGGTCAAAGTTGACCACTGCGGACCTTGTCGCCGGGGGTGCTGGTGCGTGGGTGTGGGTGGTGGGGCCGGGG
>NZ_JBJJBV010000006.1:0-57933 GCF_045446735.1 Nocardiopsis protaetiae | reverse complement strand
CGGCTCACTCCCGGCTCACGGACCGCGCCCGGTGCGCGCACGACTCCTGTGGACTCCCGGTGCCGCACCGGCTCCCCGCCCGCCCCGTACCGGCCTTCCGAGGCCGGTACGGGGCGGCCGTCTTACAGGTAGCCCCACAGAAGATCGGAACATGCGGGAATGCCGGGCGGTGGAAGGTCCCCGTCGACCTTCTCCGTGCTCAGGTAGAGGTCCAGGACCCACCGGCCGTCCGTGAGCAGGGCCCACACCGCGCCCTCCCTGGGGTAACCCTGCGGGAAAGTGGTGTTCTGGTGATCGGTGATGTGCTGGCCCTGCCTCTCCTGGCAGGCGACGGCCACCTGGCTGCCGTCCATGAGGTCGAGGGGATAGCCGACCGCGTAGGTGTTGCCGGGTCCGCAGCGAGTCTTGAAGCCGTACCCCTCGGTGTACTGCACTGTCACCGTGTGACCGACGGGGTCACGGCCGTCCCTGGTCCGCACAGGTTCGCAGCTCGACTGGGCGGCGGCGTCCGCCGGTCGTACCTGGGAGGGAGGGCTCTGCGGGACCGCGTCGTCGGGGGCCTCCCTGTGCGTGGTCTCGGAGGGTGCGTCCGTTATCACGGCCCGGGAGGGCAGGACGCGGCCGAGCAGCCCCGAGACCTCGCCGATGGTGGCCGCGGCGATGACGCCCACCAGACCGATGATCGCGATCTTCACCTTGGTGCGGCTGTCGTTCCACCAGCCCTCGCCCGGATGGGCGATGTCGGCGATGACCGGTGCCGTGCCGGCGGGGAGGCTCCCCCGACCGGCCGCGGGCTCCGGGTCCCGGGCCCGGTCACCGATGTCGTCGTGTTCCTGTCCAACGTCTTCGTTCGCCGGGTTCGTGCCCCCGACGAACTCCTCTGCGGTCATCGCAACTTCTCACCTTTGGTATCTCGGCATCCTAGGACCCGTTCCGGATACGGGAGGTGGGTGGCCCGGCCGCCGGTGAGGGTGTGCCCGCGTGAGCGGCCTGACGCCGACTCCCTTCGGACGGGAGTGGGAGGTGGGGACCGCAGCGCGTCCACTCCCTGGTCTTCCGCGGTGACCCTGGTCCGCGACGGTGATCTCAGGTGAGACGGGAGTGCGACACCGCGGGGGCGGTGGCCGCTGAACACGCTTGGCGACAGGTATCTCGGCCTCTGTACAAAGCATGAGTGGATCTGGTATTGATGTCAATACTTACCAACAAGTACCAAGATTTGGGCAGCTCAGAGATCTGGAGTAGAAATTTTTTACATCAAGACCATGCTCGCCCGAATCAAGATGCAATCATTGCCATGAATGTTCACTCAAGTCCACTCCCGTTCCCTCAGCACCTCCTGTCCCGAGGGGACTGGTTGGCGACGCCGCCGCCCGACCAGCCGGACGAGAAACCGGTCAACTGGTCGAATGTCCAGCGTGTGGTGGACGTCCTGCGTCATAACGGCCCCTCGACCAAGTCCGAGGTGGGTGTTTTCTCTGGGCTGTCCCGCCCGGTCGTGCACGCGTCACTGTCCCGGCTCCGAGGTCTGGGGCTCCTCGTGGAGGACACGAAGTCCGGGAGGGCCTCACGGGTGAAGCTCTCCCCGGCCGCCGGGCTGGTGGCCGGGGTGGAGATCGGCCGGGGCAGCATCAAAGCCGTGCTGCTCACCCTGGGCCACGACTTCGTGGACCGGGAGGACGAGAAACTGCCCAACGGAGCGATCGAGGACCTGGCCTACTGCTTGGGGGCGTCGATGCGTGTCCTGCGGACCCTCCTGCACCGCACCGGCCACTCCCCCGAGGACCTTTTCGCCGTCGGTCTGGGCCTGCCCTGTCCCATCGACCGAGAGGGCCGGATCTCGCGGACGCTCTTCCCCCGGGTCACCGACCAGGACCCGGTGCAGCTGTTCCACGCCGAGATGCCCGGCACACGGGTCCTCGTGGAGAACGACGCGACCTTGGGGGCGCTCGGCGAGCACGCGGCCGGAACCGTCGACCGGCACGCCTACCTCGTCTACGTCAAGGTCTCGCTGGGTGTCGGCGCCGGCATCTTCCGCAACGGCCGCCCCCACCGGGGCACCAGTGGCATGGCCGGGGAACTCGGCCACGTCTCGATCGACTGGCAGGGCCCCGGGTGCGAGTGCGGGAGCCGCGGCTGCCTCCAGACGTACATCGGAGGTCAGGTGCTGCTCCGCCAGGCCCAGTACATCCTGGGTCCACCGGAGCAGAGCACGCTGACCGAGCTGGTGGCCCTGGCCAGGTCCACCGGGCCGAACCACCTGGGGGCGCGCCGCATCATCGCCGACGCCGGGGAGAAGCTCGGAATCGCGCTCGCCTCGGTCGTCAACTTCACCAGTCCCGACGTGATCGCCTTGGGCGGAGCCCTCAGCTCGGCCGAGGAACTGCTGCTGGAACCGGTGCGACGTTCCCTCCTGGGGCACGCCGTCCCCGAGATCGGAGAGCGCGTGACCACCATGACCGCGCAGATGAAGGAGTGGTCTTCCGCCTTCGGTGGAGCGCACCTGGTGCTGCGGGCCCCATTCGACAACGAACCCGACCACATGATCGCCTTTACCCGCTGACCGGGGGTGCGACGGCCATCCGTCAACAGGCCCCGGGCGGGACAGGGCCGCAAAATCCGGTCGACCACCATCAATAACACACGGCTTCGGCGCTCACGGACCGCGCCCGGTGCGCGCACGACTCCTGTGGACTCCCGGTGCCGCACCGGCTCCCCGCCCGCCCCGTACCGGCCTTCCGAGGCCGGTACGGGGCGGCGCACGTTCCACCGCCGCCGGCCGGCTCTCAGCAGCCGGCCAGCTGGGCGCTGAGGGCGCCGCGCCGCCCGGCCAGCTCCTCGATGCGGGAGTCCAGGGCGGCGACCTCCGCCCGGATGGTGGCCACCAGATCGGGGCACAGCTCCAGCTCGACCGGGTCGGCCTCGGGGTCGCGCACACACGGCAGCACCGAGGCGATGGTCTCCGTCGTCAGCCCCATCGCGAGCAGGGCGCGGACGGCGCGCACCGTGCGGACCGCGTCGGGGTCGTAGGTCCGGTACCCGTTGGCGGCCCGCCCCGAGTCCAGCAGCCCCTGCTCCTCGTAGTAGCGCAGCAGCCTGCGGCTCACGCCGGTCCGCTCCGACAGCTCCCCGATCAGCACGAGGTGACCTCTCTCTTGACCTTCACACCGGTGTCACGGCCTACCGTCGCCGCATGATCGAACGTTACGCACGAACCGTCAAGGGTTCCGGTCCCGGCCTGCTGCTCGCCCACGGCGGCGGGGGCGGGATCGAGCCGAACTTCGGCCCGCTGCTCGCGGACCTGACCCGCACGCACACCGTGGTCGCCCCGGACCTGCCGGGGGCGGGGGACACCCCGCGCGCCACCGCGCCGCTGGAGCTGGACGCGGTGGCCGACGCCCTGGTGGCCGCCGCCGTGGAGGAGGGGGTCGAACGCTTCACGGTCCTGGGCTACTCCCTGGGCACCGCCGTGGCGGTGCGCGCCGCCGCCCGCCACCCCGAACGTGTGACGGGGCTGGTCCTCACCGCCGGGTTCGCCCGGGTCGACCACCGGACCCGGCTGAACGTGGACGTGTGGCGCGCCCTGCTGGACGGGGACCGGGACACGCTGGCCCGCTTCAACCTCTCCGTCGCCTTCGGCGCGCCCGCCCTGGAGGCGCTGTCCGCCGAGGAACTGGAGGAGACGGTGCGCGCGGTGGCCGGGTCGGTCCCCGCGGGCACCCCCGAGCAGGTGGACCTGGTGGAGCGGGTGGACACCCGCGGCGACCTGCCCGGTATCTCGGTGCCGACGCTGGTGGTGGCCGCGGCGCTGGACCGGCTGGCCTCCCCTGAGCTGTCCCGGGCGCTGGCCGCGGGCATCCCCGGCGCGGAGCTGGTCGAGGTCGACTCCGGGCACCTGGTCGCCGCCGAGGCGCCGGAGGAATGGGGCAAGGCGGTACGCGAGTTCCTGGACCGGCACGGCGTCTAGGGAGGACCGCGGTTCCCGGGTCGGTCACGGCGGACGCAAGATCGTCTTCCGACCCGGGAACCGGCGGAGTGCGGGGGCGCCGGAGCGGGTAACGGATGAGCGTCCGGACACGGTGTCCGGCTCCCCGACCCCCTGGGAGACCCCGTGAAGTTGTACGCCGACCGCCCGGTCCGCGCCCTGTTCCAGCTCGCCTCCGACGCCCTGGCCGCGGCGTGGGTCTACCTGTGGGTCCGGGCCGCGCTGGAGCTGCGCGACCTGATCGGTCGACTGGACCGGCCCGGCGAGCTCATGGTCGCCACCGGCCAGGGGTTCAGCGAGCACATGGACAGCGCCGCCGAGCAGGCCGCCAAGGTGCCCCTGGCCGGGGAGACGCTGGCCGTGCCGTTCACGAACATGAGCGAGACCGGCGCCTCCCTGACCTCGGCGGGCGACTCCTTCCGGGAGACGGTCGCCTCGCTGGCCGCCACCCTGCCCCTGCTGGTGGCGGCGGTGCCGATCCTGCTGGTCGCCACCACCTGGCTGCCCGCCCGGGCGCGCTGGATCGCCCGGGCCACCGCGGTGCGCCGGGCCGGGAAGCTGTCCCCGCGGGCCCGCTCCCGGCTGCTGGCGCTGCGCGCCCTGACCACGGTGGCCCCGGCCCGGCTGGCCGCGGTGCACGCCGACCCCGCCGACGCCTGGCGTTCGGGGGACGCGGCGACCCTGGACCGGCTGGCGGCGCTGGAGCTGCGCCGCCTGGGGCTCAAGGCGAAGTGAGGCGGGCGCGGCCTCACCCCACCCGGATGAGGCCGCGCCGGAGCGCCGCGGTGATGGCGCGACCGGGTGTGCCGGAGGTGCGCGACGGCCGCCCGCGCACCCTGGACCGGGCCTGAGTCCGGGCCTGCGATCGGTCCTGCGATCGGTCCTGAGGTCCGGTCTGAGACCGGGTCCCGCCGTGGCCCGATCCGGCCACGGCGGGCCGGGCGGATGTCGGTGCCTCTGCCTAGCCTGGAGGGAACCGACCCCCGGGAGCCGCAGATGCACCTTTCCGCCCTGCTCGACTTCGACGTCGTCCCCCTGGACACCGAGGACGCCGTGGCCGTTCTGCTCGACATCACCGCGCCCGAGCGCGCCAAGGACACCGAACGCCCCAAGGCCACCCTCCAGATCGTCCTGGACACCAGCGGCTCCATGCACGGCGGCCGCCTGGACGGGGCGGTCAAGGCGCTGCTGGGGCTGATCGACCGGCTCGACCCCTCCGACGACTTCGGGGTGGTCGTGTTCAACAACCAGGCCCGGGTCGTGGTGCCCTGCGGGCCGCTGACGGACAAGGCCGCGACCGCGAGGCTGGTCGGGTCGCTGCGGGCGGGCGGGGGCACCGACCTGTCCAGCGGCCTGCTGCGCGGCGTGCAGGAGGCCCGCCGGGCGGGCGGGCAGCGGGGTGCGACCCTGCTGCTCATCTCCGACGGGCACGCCAACCACGGCGTCACCGACCACGACCTGCTGCGGCAGGTGGCCGCCGACGCCTACGGGCACGGGGTCACGGTGGCCACGCTCGGCTACGGGCTGGGCTACGACGAGGCCCTGTTGGGCGCGGTGTCCGAGGGCGGCACCGGCAGCGCGCTGTTCGCCGAGGACCCCGACACCGCGGGCGGGCTGATCGCCCAGGAGGCGGAGTACCTGCTGGCCAAGAGCGCGCAGGCGGTGTCGCTGCGGATCCCGGCGGGCGAGCACGTGCGGGCGGTGGACGTGGTCGGCGAGATGCCCTCGCACCGGCTTCCGGACGGGTCGGTGGTGGTGGAGCTGGGCGACTTCCACTCCGGCGAGGAGCGTCGGCTGCTGCTGCGGCTGGAGGTGCCGGGGGTGTCGTCGCTGGGGACGGTCACCCTGACGACGCTGGAGGCCACCTATGTGGACCCCGAGACCCTGACGACCTACACCGCGACGCTGCCGGTCAGCGTGAACGTGGTGCCGGGCGACGAGGCCGCGGGGCGGGTGCCGCGCCCGGAGGTGCGCACCGAGGAGGCGTTGCAGCGGGCGCAGACCGCCAAGAAGCGGGCGAGCGAGGCGCTGCGGCGGGGCGACCGGGCCGAGGCCGCCCGGCTGCTGGACCGGGCCGGGCAGGACCTGGACGACCTGGACACCCCGGACTACCCGGGCGGCCCGGCCGCCCCCGGCTCCGCCCGCCCGGCGGGGGCGCCGCCCGCGCCCGCGGCCGCGCAGGCCGCCGAGCTGCGGGACATGGCGCGGATGGCCCGGGAGGACGACCTCTCGCGGGCCGCCAAGACCGCCTACTCCAGCCAGTCGGGGTACACCCGCCAGCGCGGCCGCTACGAGCAGTCCCAGCAGTCCCAGGGGCAGGGTCCCCAGGCCCCCCAGGGCCCGCAGGCCCCGCCCCCTCCGCCGCCGGGCCCGCAGAGCCCCGGGCGGATCAGCGGGCAGGACCCCGACCGCGGGCTCTCCTCCCCCGACGAGCAGGGCGAGGGCGGGAGCGAGGACGGCAACGAGCGGTCCTGACCCCGGTCGGCCGGGCCAAAGCACCTGATATCAGGGCACCTGGTAGAAGGAGTCCTTCACGTCGGTGACGGCCATGTGCCCCGGAGCGTGCCCGATGGCGAACTCCGGGGCCGAGGCCGCCACCGCGGCCTGCGGGGTCACCCCGCAGGCCCAGAACACCGGGATCTCCCCCTCCCGCACCTCCACCGGGTCGCCGTAGTCGGGCCGGGACAGGTCGGCGATGCCCAGCGCCGCCGGGTCGCCCACGTGCACCGGCGCCCCGTGCACGGCCGGGTAGCGGGAGGTGATGCGCACGGCGTCGGCCACCCGGTCCGCCGGGACCGGCCGCATGGACACCACCAGCGGGCCGCGGAACCGCCCGGCCGGGCGGCACTCCCGGTTCGTCCGGTACATGGCGACGTTGGTCCCGGCCTCGATGTGGCGCACCGGGACCCCGGCCTCCAGCAGCGGTGTCTCGAAGGTGAAGCTGCACCCGATGAGGAAGGCGACCAGGTCGTCGCGCCACAGGTCGGTGACGTCGGTGCGCTCCTCGACCAGCTCGCCGTGCCGGTACACGCGGTAGGCGGGCAGGTCGGTGCGCAGGTCGCCGTCGAACACCGACGCCGACACCTGCCCGGGTTCGGTCACGTCCAGCACCGGGCACGGCTTGGGGTTGCGCTGGGCGAACAGCAGGAAGTCGAAGGCCGCCTCGCGCGGCAGCGCGATGAGGTTGGCCTGGGCGTACCCGGGGCTGAACCCCGAGGTGGGCGTGCGCAGCCCGGAGCGGAACAGCGCGCGGGCCTGCGCGGGTGACAGCTCGGCCGGGTCCATCGGCGGCCTCTCCTTTCCTGCGTTCCCGGGGTGGGGAACCTAGAGCGTGAAGCGGATCGCGGTCCCGGGCCGGGCCTGGGCCGCCCGGGGCAGGTCGGCGGAGCGGACCACCGCGATCACCGGATATCCGCCGGTCACCGGGTGGTCGGCCAGGAACAGCACGGGTTCGCCGGTGGGCGGCACCTGGAGGGACCCGGGCACCATGCCCTCGCTGGGCAGCTCGCCGTCGCGGGACCGTTCCAGCACCGGGCCGGACAGCCGGGCGCCCACCCGGTCGCTGCGCGAGGTGACCTCGTACGCGGAGGTGAGCAGGGTCTTGAGGGCCTCGCCGGTGAACCAGTCCTCGCGCGGGCCCGGGACCACGCGCAGGGTCGTCTCCGGTCCGCCGACCGGCGGGACGGGGGCCAGGTCGATGTTGGGGAACCCGGCGGGCGGCGGGCCGACCGGCAGCAGGGCGCCGGGGGCGGGCAGGTCGGGGCCGAGCCCGGCCAGCACGTCGGTGCTGCGCGAGCCCAGGACCGGCGGCACGGCCACCCCGCCGCGGACGGCCAGGTAGGTGCGCAGGCCCCGGGGCGGGACGCCCATGGCCAGTTCGGCGCCGTCGTCCAGGCGCAGGACGGTGTTCATGGCGGCCCCGCGGCCGTCCACCTTGAGCGGGACCCCGGCCCCGGTGACGGCGACCGTGAGGGGGCCGCGGGCGCGGACCCGGAGCCCGCCCAGGGTGGCCTCCAGGGCGGCGGCCCCGTCCGGGTTGGCGAGCATGCGGTTGGCCAGGGCGTAGGAGGCGGCGTCGGCGGCCCCGGAGCGGCCCACGCCCAGGGCGGCGTGGCCGAAGCGTCCGGCGTCCTGGACCGTGGCCAGCGGACCGGTCGCCACGATCTCCAGGGCGTTCACGACACCTCCTCGAAGCGGACGCGCACGCCCGGGCGCAGCAGTCCGGGCGGGTCGCGGCGCAGGTCCCAGATCTTCTCCTCGGTGCGGCCGAGCAGCTGCCAGCCGCCGGGCGAGCTGCGCGGGTACACGCCGGTGAACTCCCCGGCCAGGGCGACCGACCCGGCGGGCACGCGGGTGCGGGCCTCGGCCCGGCGCGGCACGTGCAAGCGCTCGTCGTCACAGACCATGTATCCGAACCCGGGGGCGAAGCCGCAGAACGCGACGGTCCAGGTGGCGGCGGTGTGCGCCTGGACCACCCCGCGCGGGGTGAGGCCGGTGAGCTCGGCGACGTCGGCGAGGTCCTCGCCGTCGTAGACCACCGGGACGACCACCGTCTCCCCTTCCGCGCGCTCCCCCGCAGGGGCGAGCGGGACCCGCTCCACCGCGGCGGCCACCGCCCCGGGGTCGGCCCCGGGGGCGAGCCGCAGCAGCACGGTCCGGGCCGCCGGGACGACGTCGGCGACGCCCGGGACGGGGGCGGCCTCCAGGGCCGCCCCCAGGGCGATCACCTCGGTCAGGTCGGCGACCTCCACCAGCACACCGCTGTCGGCGCAGGTCAGTACGCGCACGGATTCTCCTTCGGGCCGGGGAGGGGTCCCCGGGAGGTCAGCGGGTGAACGGCGCCACGGTGACGCCTTCGGCGCGCAGCCGCTGGGCGACCGCGCGGGCGATGGCGACCGCCCCGGGGCTGTCGCCGTGGACGCACAGGGAGTCGGCCTCGATGAGGATCTCACTCCCGTCGACCGCGGTGACCGGTTCCCCTCGGGCGATGCGCAGGCAGCGGTCGGCGATCTCGTCGGGGTCGTGCAGGACGGCGCCGGGTTCGCGGCGGGAGACCAGGGTGCCCTCGGGGGTGTAGGCGCGGTCGGCGAACGCCTCCCGGTAGGTGGGCAGCCCGGCCTCCTGTGCCAGGGCCAGGAACCGCGAGCCGGGCAGGCCGAGCACGGGCAGCCCCGGGTCGAAGGCGCGGACGGCCTCGACCACGGCGGCGGCCTGCTCCTCGTGGTGGACGATCGTGTTGTAGAGCGCCCCGTGCGGTTTGACGTAGCGGATGCGGTCCCCGGCCAGGCGGGTGAAGGCCGACAGGGCGCCCATCTGGTACAGGACGTCGGCGGTCAGCTCGGCGGGCGGCAGGTCCATGAAGCGGCGGCCGAACCCGGCCAGGTCCCGGTAGCCGACGTGGGCGCCGACCGCCACCTGTTCGGCCACCGCGTCCGCGGTGGTGCGGCGCAGCACCACGGGGTCGCCCGCGTGGAAGCCGCAGGCGACGTTGGTGCTGGTGACGATGGACAGCAGGTCCCGGTCGTCGCCGAGCTCCCAGCGGCCGAAGCCCTCGCCGAGGTCGGAGTTGAGGTCGATGCGCAACGCCGGTCCTCCTCTCTTCTACTGCCAGAGGGCGGCGATACCGCCCAGGGAGTTGTAGGCCATGAAGACGGTGAGCGCCCAGGCCGCGACGCCGATGACGATCAGCCACACGGGGTACTTGTAGCCGCCGAGCAGGTCGCGGGAGCGGCGGGCCGCCACCCAGAGCATGATGCCCAGGCCGACCGGCAGGATGACGCCGTTGAGCGCGCCGGCCAGGACCAGCAGGGTGGTCGGGGCCTGGCCGGAGACCAGCAGGATGGCCAGGGAGATGCCGATGAACGCCGTGACGAGGACGCCGCGCCGCTTCTCCAGCACCGGGTGGAAGGTGGAGACGAAGGAGATCGAGGTGTAGGAGGCGCCGATCACGGAGCTGACCGCGGCCGCCCACATGATCACGCCGAACAGGCGCATGCCCGCCTCGCCCGCGGCCTGGAAGAAGGCCTCGGCGGAGGGGTTGTCGGCCTGCATGATGTCGATGCCGCCGGAGACCACGCCGAGGATGGCGAGGAAGAGCAGGATGCGCATGACGCCGGTGACGACGATGCCCAGCACGGAGGTGCGGGAGATGGCGGCGACGTTGTCGGCGCCGCCCTGTCCGGCCTCGATGAGGCGGTGGACGCCTGCGTAGGTGATGTAGCCGCCGACGGTGCCGCCGATGATGGTCACGGTGGCGAGGAAGACGTCGGTGCCCAGCTGCTCGGGCAGGACGGACTGGCGCAGGGCGTCGCCCACGGGGGGCCGGGAGATGATCGCGACGTAGAGGGTGAGGCCGATCATCGCGACGCCGAGCACGACGAGGATGCGGTCCAGGGCCGCGCCCAGCCTCTTGGCGCCCAGGATGACGACCGAGAGGATCGCGGAGATGACCGCGCCGATCCGGGGGTCGAGCCCGGCCAGGGCGTTCAGGCCCAGGCCGGTGCCGGCGAGGTTGCCGATGTTGAAGACCAGGCCGCCGAAGACGATGAGGACGGCGAGCAGGTAGCCGGCGCCGGGGACGACCTTGTTGGCCAGGTCCTGGGCGCGCGTGTTCGCGACGCCGACGACCCGCCAGATGTTCAGCTGGACGGCGATGTCCACGAGGATCGAGACGAGGATCGCGAAGGCGAAGGTGGCGCCGAGCTGTGCCGTGAACTGAGTGGTCTGGGTGATGAAGCCCGGGCCGATGGCGCTGGTGGCCATGAGGAACATCGCGCCGAGCAGGGTGCTGCTCAGTGCGACCCGTCCGGGGCGGGGGCGCACCTTGGCGGGTGCGGGGGGCGTGTCGCCCATGGTCCCTCCTGGGGAGGCGGACTGGAGATTCGACGTGACGCGGACCACTCCACGCCGTTGGATTGTTGAACAATACTTCAATCCAACGAGACGGGTAAAGAGTCGGTCCGTAAAATCCCCGGTCACCGGTGTAACGGTCCGTTCACACCGCACCGTCCGGGTCCCGCCGCCCGGAACCCCGTCGCATCGGTGACAATGGGAGGGCGCACCGACCCTTTCCCAGCGAGGAGCCCCAGTGACGGCCACGGACGACCGCATCGGCAGGCCGACCCGACGGCTGCTGCCGCTGCCCAGCCAGGCCGAGCGGGTCGCCGAGCTGCTGCGCGAGGCCGTCATCGACGGCGACCACCCGCCCGGCCGCCGGCTGTCCGAGGAACGGCTGTGCGAGGAGCTCGGCGTCTCCCGCAACACCCTGCGCGAGGCGTTCCGGCTGCTCGTCCGCGAACGCCTGGTGGTCCACCAGATGCACCGCGGCGTGTTCGTCACGCTGCCCACCGCGGAGGACGTCCGCGACCTGTTCAAGACGCGGCGCTCCCTGGAGCTGACCGCGGTGCGGACCGCCACCGACCCCGACCCCGAGGCCGTGGCGGCGGTGGGCCGGGCCGTCGACGAGGGCGAGGCGGCCCGCGACGCGAGCGACTGGTGGGGGGTGGGCACCGCCAACATGCACTTCCACCAGGCGCTGGCCGGGCTGTCGGGCAGCACCCGCATCGACGAGTTCATGAGCCGGGTCCTGGCCGAGACCCGGCTGGTCTTCCACGTGATGGACGCGCCCCGCGAGTTCCACGCCCCCTACCTGGACTGGAACCGGCGCATCCACACGCTGCTCGTCGAGGGCGACCACACCGCCGCGGCCGCCGAGCTGGAGACCTACCTGGCCACCTCCGAGGAGCAGCTGCTCACCGCCTTCCTCGCCCGCGAGGCGGAGGGCACCGGCTGACGGCACCGGCCGGCTGCGCCCGCTGAACGCGCGATCGGCGCCGCGCTGACCTGGGGGTTCGCCACCGCTTCGCGCGAGGCGGAGCAAAAGCCCCGTGACACTGGTCCCGAAATGCCATGATGGGCGCGCAATGGAACTGAACGGACGCCCTGCCACCACCGGGGAGCTCGCCTCCCTCGCCCTCCACGGCTACGGCCACTTCACCACCATGCTCGTCACCGACCTGCGCGTGCGCGGCCTGGAGCTGCACATGGACCGGCTGCGCGGGGACTGCCGGACGCTGTTCGGCACCGAACTGGACATCCCGCGGGTGCGCGAACTCGCCCGGCGCAGCGCCCGCGCGCACCCCTCCCCCGCCGTCATCCGGGTGACCGTCTTCGACCCGGGGCTGGACCTGGGCAGGCCCGCCAAGCGCAGCCTTCCGCAGATCCTGGTCACCACCCGGCCCGCGCCCGTCCCCGACCGGCTGCCGCCGCCGCTGCGGCTGGGCACGCGCCTGTACACGCGGGACACCCCGCGGGTGAAGGGCACCAGCCTGTTCGGGCCGATCCGCCAGCGGCGGGCCGCGCAGCTGGACGGGCACGACGACGCCCTGTTCCACGGGGTGGACGGCCGGGTGTCGGAGGGGCCCACCTGGAACATCTGCTTCCTGGACGGCGAGGGCCTGGTGTGGCCGCAGGCCCCGGCGCTGCCCGGGGTGACCGCCCGGCTGCTGACCGGGCTGGCCGAGGACATGGGCGTGCCGGTCTCGACCCGGCCGCTGTCGGCGGCGGCCGCGGCCCGGATGGCGGGGGCGTTCGTGACCAACGCGGTCACCGGGGTGCGCCCGGTGACCGCGATCGACGGGGCGCGGCTGCCGCTGGCGGCGCTCACCAACAAGCTGGCCGCCACCTACCGGGACCTGCCCGGCGACCCCCTCTGAGCCGCCGAAGCAGGTGACCGCCGGATCAGGCCCCGACCCGTCCGGCACGGCCCGGCCACCAGGTGCGCGGACCCACGTCCAGCGCCAGCGCGGGCACCAGCACGGTGCGCACCAGCAGCGCGTCCACCAGCACGCCGAACGCCACCAGGAAGGCCAGCTGGAGCAGGAACAGCAGCGGGATGACGGCCAGCGCCGCGAAGGTCGCCGCCAGCACCACCCCGGCGGAGGTGATGACCCCGCCGGTGACGGTGAGCGCCCGCAGCACGCCGTCGCGGTGGCCGTGGGCCAGCGTCTCCTCCCGGGCCCGCGACATGAGGAAGATGCTGTAGTCGATGCCCAGCGCCACCAGGAAGACGAACGCGAACAGCGGCACCACCGGGTCGGCGCCCGGCAGGTCCAGCACGTGGTCGAAGACCAGGGTGCCCACGCCCAGGGCGGCGGCGAACGACAGCACGTTGGCGGCCATGAGCAGCAGCGGGGCGACCAGGGCGCGCAGCAGGACGACGAGCACCAGCAGGACCACGACCAGCACCAGCGGCACCACCACGGCGAAGTCGCGGCGGGCGGTCTCCAGGGTGTCCAGGTCGGTGGCGGAGACGCCGCCGACCAGGGCGCCGGCGTCCGGGGCGTCCTCGGCCAGGCGTTCGCGCAGTTCGCGCACGGCGTCCACGGCCTCGGGCGACTCCGGGCCCACGGTGAGGACCGCCTCGACCAGCACGCGGCCGTCCTCGGTCAGCGGCGGGAGGTCGACCCCGGGCGGCCCGGGCTCGGTGACGGGGGCGGCGCTCTCCACGGTCGGCGAGGACTCGGCGGCGGCGACGACGGCGACGAGGTGGTCGGCGTCGGCGACGACCAGGGCGGGGGCGGCGGCCGCGTCGGTGCCGAAGCCGCGGTCCAGGACCTCCTGGGCGGTGACCGCCTCCACCTCGGTGCGGAACACCTCGGCCTGGCCGGTGCCCTGGGCGCTGAACGCGGGGGCGAACACGGCGGCCGCGGCCAGCAGCGCGGTGGTGGCCAGCCACAGGGTGCGCGGGCGGCGGGCGACCGTGCGGGCGATCCGGCCCCAGAGGGGGTGGGCGGCCATGACGCGGTCGACGTCGCCGGCGGTACCGCCAACGGTGTCGGTGGCGGCGGCGGTGTCGGCGGCGGGCCGGTGCGGCGCGCTCGGCCAGAACGCGGCCCGGCCGACCAGGGCCAGCGCGGCGGGCAGGAAGGTCATCGCCGAGAGCACGGCCGCGCCGACGCCGATCGCCACGACCGGGCCGAGGCTGCGGGTGGACGCCAGGTCGGCGGCGAGCAGGCAGAGCAGGCCCAGGACGACGGTCCCGGCCGAGGCCAGCACAGGACCGGCGACCCCGCGCAGGGCGGCCAGGACGGCGGCCGGGACCCGCTCGTGCCGGGCCAGCTCCTCGCGGTGGCGGGCGACGAGCAGCAGCGCGTAGTCGGTGCAGGCGCCCACCACCAGGATGAACAGGATGCCCTGGCTCTGCCCGTTGAGGCTGACCAGCCCGGTGTCGGCGGCCAGGTACACCAGGAACCCGGACAGGCCCAGGGCCAGCAGGGACGCCAGGATCACCAGGACCGGCAGCAGCGGGGAGCGGTAGACGGCGACGAGGATGACCAGCACCGCCGAGACCGCGACCAGGAGCAGGGTGGAGTCGATCCCGGCGAAGGCGGCGACGAGGTCCGCGGCGTACCCGGCGGGCCCGGTGACCTGCGCGGTCAGGTCGCCGACGGGGTGGTCGGCGAGGATCGCGCGCAGCTCCTCGACGGCGTCGGAGGTCTTGTACGCGGAGTCGACGGGCACGACGAGCTGGGCGACGGAGGGGTCCTCGGTGCCGGGGAAGGGGCCGATGACGTCGCCGGACACCCAGGGCTCGGCGGCCACCCGCTCACCGACGGCGGCGACGGCGGCCAGGTCCGCCTCGGTGAGGTCGGCCTCCCCCGACCAGACGGCGATGGCGGGGACGGCGTCGCCGCGGTCGAAGTCCTCGGCGAGCCGGGCGGCCTCGGTGGACTCGGCGCCGACCGGCAGGAACGCGGCCCGGTCGTTGGTCTGCACCTCGCCGAGCCGGCCGAGGAAGGCGCCCAGGGGTCCGGCCCCCAGCGTCCAGACGAGGACGACGAGCAGGGCCGCCCCGATCCACCGGCGCGACCGGCGGGCCGGTCGCTTCTCCTCGTTCACTGCCGTTCCCCTTCGCCGCGCGCCAACAAGCCACGGAAAACAAGTATCTTGCTTTTCGAGCTTTTCTTGGTCGCGACCTTACACCCTCCGGCGCGGTCGTGGCCGGGCGGCCCCTTGCTGTCTTCCCCCGACCCTCGGCCGGTCCTCGCCCGGCCCTCAGGCGGTCCTCAGGCGTGGAGCGGGGCGCGGGCCTCCCGCTCGGCCGCCGCGGCGATGTTGCGCGACATCGACCCGAACACCACCCCGTGGAACGGCGTCACCGCCTTCCAGTACAGGTGGCCGGGCAGGCCCCGGGGGCGGAACAGCGCGCGCTGGCGCAGCAGGGTGCGCCCCTCACCGCGTTCGACCGTGAACTCCAGCCACGCCGGGCCGGGCAGCCGCATCTCCGCGCGCAGCCGCAGCAGCTCACCCGGGACGATCTCCTCCACCCGCCAGAAGTCCAGGGAGTCGCCCACCCGCAGGCGACCCGGGTCGCGGCGGCCCCGACGCGGGCCCACCCCGCCCACCGCCAGGTCGATCCAGCCGCGGGCCGCCCAGGCCAGGGGCCAGGAGTACCAGCCGCGTTCGCCGCCGATCCCCTCGACCACCCGCCACACCGCCTCCGGCGGGGCGGCCACCTCCCGCACCCGCTCGTCGGTGTACAGGCTGCCGCCCGCCCAGTCCGGGTCGCTGGGCAGCGGGTCCGACGGCGCGCCCGCCCAGGCCGCCGAGGTCCACCGGGTGTCCACCCGGGCCTCGGCGGTACGGCGCAGTGCCAGCGCGACAGCGCGGTCGAAGCCGATGCGGCCGTGATCGTCGAGCAGGTCGGACAGGTCGTCCTCGCCGCACACCGCGTCGTGGCGCAGCGACTCCACCAACGGGCGGGCGATGGCGGGCGGCACCGGAGTGACCAGCCCGACCCACAGACTGGACAGTCCCGGGGAGAGCACCGGGACCGGAAGGATCAGGCGGGGGCGCAGGCCCGCCGCCGTCGCGAACCCCTGGATCATCTCCGCGTAGGTGAGCACGTCGGGCCCGCCGACGTCGAAGGCGCGGTCCTGGTCCGCGGGCAGGTCGGCCGCCTCCACGAGCAGCCGCAGCACGTCGCGCACGGCGATCGGCTGCACCCGGCTGCGCACCCACCGGGGCGTGGTCATCACCGGCAGCCGCTCGGTCAGGTACCGCAGCATCTCGAAGGACGCCGACCCCGAACCGATGATCACGGCGGCCCGCAGCACGGCCGCGGGGACCGGTCCCTCCAGCAGGATGCGGCCCACCTCGGCGCGGGAGGCCATGTGCGGGGACAGCTCCTCGCCCTCGGGCGCCAGCCCGCCGAGGTAGACCAGCCGCTCCACACCCGCGGCGGCGGCCGCGCCGGCGAAGTTCCGGGCGCCCCGCGCGTCGGTGTCGGAGAAGTCCCGGCCGCCGGACATGGAGTGCACCAGGTAGTAGGCCACCCGGACGCCCTCCAGCGCCTCGTCCAGCCCCTCCCCCGAGACCACGTCGCCGCGGACCGCCTCGACGCGGTCGCGCCAGGGGTGGTCGCGCAGCCGCCCGGGGTCGCGGGCCAGACAGCGTACCTCGAACCCGGCGTCCAGCAGCTGCGGGACCAGCCGCCCGCCGATGTAGCCGGTGGCCCCGGTGACCAGGACCGTGCGCCCGCTCACCGGGCCGCCCCGCTCACCCGGCGGTCACGGCGCCGTTCCCGGTGCAGGCGGTACGGGTTGTCGTGCGGCAGGCCGCCGGTGAACCGGCCGTACATGCCGACGGTGAGCAGGGCGATGCCGACGACGAGGCTGAAGACGACGTTCGGCATCGAGAACGCGAGGATGTTGTAAGCGGTGTCCATGAGATACAGATTGACCAGTCCGCTCACGATGAAACCCGCTCCGACCAGGGTCGACACCGTCGAGGAGTAGGTTCCGCCCACCACCGTCGCGCACAGCAGCAGCGACCCGATGGCCACCGACAGGAAGCCGAGCGCCCCGTTGGTGGTGAGTCCGGCGACGACCTCGCCCCGGGTGTCGAACAGCGGCAGCCGCACGAACAGGCTCGTGACGCCGAAGCCCACGAGCACCAGCCCGAGGAGTCCGGTCCCGACGCGGTGGACGATGGCCAGGCGCGGGTCCGCCGAACGCGTGGTGTCCAGGTCCATGATGTCCCTCCCTTGCGGTGTCCTCCCAGCTAGAGTCGGTCGGGAGGGAGAAGCGCGGCAACTCGCGGCGCTTGCGCAACGCTTGGGGCGCCATGTCCGACGCACTGACACCCGGGGCGACCGCCCGCCTGCTCGGCGTCGCCCCCTCCACCCTGCGCAGCTGGGACCACCGCTACGGGATCGGCCCGCGCGAGCGCAGTCCCGGCGGGCACCGCCGCTACACCCCGCGGGACGTGGCCCGGCTGCGCGAGCTGTGCCGCCTGGTCGGCGAGGGGCTGCCACCGGCGGTGGCAGCCGAACGGGTGCTCTCCGGTCCCGGCCCCGCGGCCCCGCGGGTGCCGGGTCAGCGCCCCGGCGGGGAGACCCTGCCGGTGGGCGGCGCGCCCGCCCTCCAGGGGGTCGCCCGGGCGGCGATGCGGCTGGACGCCGACCTGGTGGAGCAGCTGGTGGGGCGCGCGCTGCGCACCGAGGGGGTGGTGGCCGCCTGGGAGGACCTGGCGATGCCGCTGCTGTACGGGATGGGCCGCAAGTGGGAGGACACCCGCCGCTACGTCGAGGTGGAGCACCTGCTGTCGTGGTGCGTGTCCTCGGCGCTGCGCCGGGTCCCCGCGCCCGGCGTTCCGTCCCCGTCCGGGGTCCGGCCGGTCGTCCTGGCCTGCGGGCCCGAGGAGATGCACAGCCTTCCGGTGGAGGCGCTGGCGGCGGCGCTGCGCGAACGCGGACTGCCGCACCTGGTACTGGGCGGCTGCACCCCGGTGGACGCGACGGAGCGCACGGTGCGGCGCACCGCGCCCCGGGCCGTGGTGCTCTGGTCGCACGTGGGCGGGGCCGGGGACGTGGCCGCGCTGCGCGCCGCCGCGGGCGCCGCGGCGGACTCGCCGCAGGCGGTGGCGGTGTACACGGCCGGGGCGGGGTGGCGCTCCCTCAGCGAACGGGCCGGCGGCGGCCACCTGGGGTCGCTGTCGGAGGCGGTGCGGACCCTCGACCCGGGGTGAGGGCGGTGCGGGCCGAGTACCACAGGTGGTCCAGCGTGGTCAGGGACATGGCGGCGACCGGGGTGCGCAGCCCCAGGGCGAGTTCGCGGGACCACCGGCCGCCGCCGTCGAGGAAGGCCAGCACGTCGCCGAGTCGGCCTGCGGTGAGCAGGTCGGTGAAGAACTCCGCGCCGCGCACCCGCCCGGTGGCCAGCGCCCGCAGCAGGACGGCGTCCATCGCCAGGTGGCGGCGCCGGTGCGGGACCGGCGGCACCGGGACCCGGCCGCGTTCCAGGGCGGCGGCCACGGCGGCGCCCTGGCGCAGCACCCCGCTGAACGTGTACCCGGTGGAGGGCCGGGTGGCCCCGCCGGCCGCGCCGATCCGGAAGACGCGGCGGCCGGCCCGGGGCCGGAAGGGCGCGTCGGTCATGGGGATGACGCCCTGTTCGGCGGCGGTCACCTCGAACCCGGACAGGCCCAGCCGGGCGCAGTGGTCGGCGAGGGCGCGGTCGTACTCGGCGGTGGTGAGCGGTTCGGGGCCGAACTCGGTGTACTCCACCAGCGCCTCGCGCGCCGACAGCGGCAGCACGTACGCGAAGGCCACCGCGCCCTCGGGCTGGGGCGGCCGGAAGTCCATGAGCACGGCCGCGCCGGGGTCGAAGGCGTCGGCGGGGGTGCGCACGAACCAGCCCCGGAAGTGCTGGAGCAGCAGGGTGCGGCCGACCGGGGCGGGCCGGGGCGGACGGGAGTCGAACACCCAGCGGGCGGTCAGCCGGGCGGGGGTCCCGTCGGGCAGCGTCCCCTCGACGGCGGCGTGGTCGGCGCCGTCGCGCACCGCCGTCACCAGCAGCGGGACCGGCTCGAAGCCGCCGCGGGAGCGCACGTGGGCGTCCACGTCGGCCGAACGCAGCATCTTGTACACGTAGGGGTCGGCGGGCGCGGTGCGGGCGGCGCCGCCGGGTCCCACCACGGTCAGGTTCCGCCAGCGGGCGGCCAGCAGGCCGTCCCAGTCGCCGCCGTCCGGCTCCCAGAAGCACCAGGTGCGCGGGGGCGGGGTGTGCGGGCCGGGCGGGGGCTCGACGAGGGCGACACGCGGCGGGCCGCCCCGGGGGTGGTTGACCCGGCCCAGCCGGTGGGTCAGGGTGAGCCCAGCGGCGCCCCCGCCGATGATCACGACGTCATGATCGGTCATGCCCCCAGCCTGCCCGGGGAACGCCGCCTACACGCCGGACACACCGGGAGGACTGCGTGGACGCCACGACACGGGCCAAACACGACGGCGGGGTCACCGAGGGGTTCGACCACGCGGCGCGGGCCTACGACCGGCTGGTCGCGGGCGACCCCGGCTACCACGCGCACCTGCGGACCTCCGCGCGCAGGCTGGACCCGGGCGCGCTGGGTCCCGAACCGCGGGTGCTCGACCTGGGCTGCGGGACCGGCGCCTCCACCGCGGCGCTGCTGCACGCCGCGCCGTCGGCGCGGATCGTGGGGGTGGACGCCTCGGCGGGGATGCTGGCGGCGGCCCGGGAGAAGCCCTGGCCGGACACGGTGTCGTTCCACCGGGCGCGGGCGGAGGAGCTGACCCCGCGGTGGGCGGCCGAGCGGCTGGGCGGGCCGGTGGACGCCGTGTTCGGGGCCTACCTGATCCGCAACTGCCCCGACCCGGACCTGGCCCTGGGGGTGATCCGGGACCTGCTGCGGCCGGGCGGGCGGCTGGTGCTGCACGAGTACTCGGTGGCCGACTCCACGGCGGCGCGGGCCGTGTGGACGGCGGTGTGCTGGGGGGTGATCATCCCGGCGGGCCGGGCGCTGACGGGCAGCGGCGACCTGTTCCGGTACCTGTGGCGCAGCGTCCTGGAGTTCGACGGCCGCCGGGCGCTGCTGGAGCGGATGCGGCGGGCGGGGCTGGAGTCGGTGGCCTCGGCTCCGCTGCCGGGCTGGCAGTACGGGATCACGCACACGTTCGCGGGCCGACGCCCGGAGGAGGACCGGTGAGCCGTCCGGCGGACGTGCGCGACCGCCGCGCCGAGGAGGTCCCGCCCGGCCCGCCGACGGGGACCCGGCCCCGGGAGACGCCGGAGGCGGCGGTGGTCGGCGGCGGGATCGCCGGGCTGGCGGCGGCCTGCGGACTGGCCGAACGCGGGGTGGGCGTGACCGTGTTCGAGCGGGAGGGGTCGCCGGGCGGGCGGCTGCGCGGCTGGGACACCGTCCTGGCCGACGGGTCGCCGGCGGTCATGAGCCGGGGCTTCCACGCGTTCTTCCGCCAGTACTACAACCTGCGCGGGCTGCTGCGCCGGGCCGACCCGGACCTGGGATCGCTGGTGCCGCTGGCCGACTACCCGCTGGTGCACCGGGACGGGCCGCGCGACCGGTTCTCGGGGCTGCCCGCGACCCCGCCGTGGAACGCGGCGGTGCTGGCCGCGACCAGCCCGAGCTTTCCGCTGCGCGACCTGGCGCGGGTGAACCTGCCCGCCGCGCTGGACCTGCTCGACGTGGACGTGCCGGGGGTGTACGAGCGGCTGGACCACGTGAGCGCGGTGGACCTGCTGGAGGCGGTCCGGTTCCCGCCGACCGCACGCCACCTGGCGTTCGAGGTGTTCACCCGCAGCTTCTTCGCCGCCCCCGAACGCCTGTCGGCGGCGGAGCTGGCGCTGATGTTCCACCTGTACTTCCTGGGGTCGGCCGAGGGGCTGGTCTTCGACGTGCCGAACGCGCCGTTCCCGCGGGCGCTGTGGGACCCGCTGGTCGGGTACCTCACCGGCCTGGGCGTGAAAACGCACACCGCGACCCCGGTGGAGCGGGTCGGCCCGGGGACCGGGCGGCGCTTCTCGCTGCCGGGCCACGGGGAGTTCGACGCCGTGGTGCTGGCCGCCGACGTCCCGGGGGTGCGCGCCCTGGTCGCCGCCTCGCCCGGCCTGGGCGACGCCGCGTGGCGGGGCCGGGTGGCCCGCCTGGAGTCGGCGCCGCCGTTCCTCGTGTCGCGGTACTGGCTGGACCAGCCGGTCCGGCCGCACCGGCAGGCGTTCCTGGGCACCGCCGGGTACCCGACCCTGGACAACGTCAGCGTGCTCGACCGCTACGAGGACCAGGCCCGGGAGTGGGCCCGGCGCACCGGCGGCTCGGTGGTGGAGCTGCACGCCTACGCCCTGCCCGAGGACTGCGACCCCGACCGCGAACGCGCCCGCCTGTGGGAACAGGCCGCGGCGGTGTACCCGGAGCTGGCCGCGGCGCGCGTGGTGGACGCCCGGCACGAGCTGCGCGCCGACTGCCCGCTCTTCGCCCCGGGCACCCACCGCGACCGCCCCGGCGTGGCGACCCCGGACCCGTTCCTGGTGCTGGCCGGCGACCACGTGCGCACCGACCTGCCGGTCGCCCTCATGGAGCGCGCCGCCACCTCCGGCCTGCTGGCCGCCAACACCCTGCTCTCCCGCTGGGGCCTGCCCGGCCACACCCTCTGGACCGTCCCCCGCCGCGGCCGCCTCGCCCCCGCCCGCACCCTCGCCCGCCTCACCCGGGGCGACATCCTCCAATAGGGTTTTCGTTTTTTTCGAATAGGGTAGATTGGGGGTATGGCCACCACACTGCACGAACGCACCGTCCTGCCGCCAGACGACCGATCCGCACTGGCCAAGATCGCTCGTGACCTGACCGCCGACGGTGGTCCGCGAGCCCGGCTGGTCGGCCCGGACGGGTCCGAGATCGAACTCCCCGAGGAGCTCTACTCCGTGCTGCGGGACGTCGTGGCGGCGCTGTCCCAGGGGCTGGCCATCTCCATCGCCCCGCACAACACGATGCTGACCACCCAGGAGGCGGCGGACCTCCTCGGCATCTCCCGGCCCACCCTGGTCAGACTGCTCACCGAGGGAGAGATCCCCTACAGCATGCGGGGAAGACACCGGCGGGTCCTGCTCCACGACCTGCTCGGCTACCGGGAACGCTCGCACCGCGAGCGGGAGGACATCCTGGACGCCATGACGGCCGAGGGCGAGGAAGCGGGCCTGTACGACGTGACCGACCCGCCCGAGAACACCCGGTGAGAACGGACGACCGTGGCCTTCCCCGCCCTCCTGGACACCTGTGTCCTGTATCCCGCCTACCTCTGCGACACCCTGCTGCGTCTGGCCTCCGCCGGCGCCTACCGCCCCCTATGGTCTGACGACATCCTGGATGAGCTGCGCCGCAATGTGATCGCGCGCGGTGTTCCCGCCACCAAGGTCGACCATCGCATCGCGCAGATGCGGCGGGCGTTCCCCGACGCGACCGTGCACGGCCATCGACCCATGGCCGACGGCATGACCAACGACCCCAAGGACCGGCATGTTCTCGCCGCGGCCGTCCGCGGTGGTGCCGAGGTGGTCGTCACTTTCAACATCAAGGACTTCCCGGACAGCGCGCTCGCCCCGTACGACGTGACCGCTGTACATCCGGACGATTTCCTCCTCGACCAGCTCGACCTCCATCCCGGCACGACCCTCGCCGCGCTGGAGAGACAGGCGGCCTCCTACCGGAGGGAGCCGACCACCGTCATCGGTGTGCTCGGTCTGCTGGAGCGCACGGGTGTGCCTCGTTTCGCCGCCGAGGTGCGGCGGCATCTGCGCTGACCGGTCAGCCGGGGAAGCGGCCGGTGGAGCGGAGGAGGTAGCGGCGTTCGGCGTAGGCGAGGTCGTCGCGCCACAGGCGGCGGGCGGCGGCGCGGACGGCCGGGCGGACGGCGGCGGACAGGCGGCGGGCCAGGGCGAAGCCGGGGCGGTCGGAGGCGGCGATGGTCGCCTCGATGACCGCGGTGCGGGGCACGCCGCGGGCGTCGGTGCCCAGCGGGGTCGCGTGGGTCTCCACGACGCTGCCCAGGCCCTCGCCCTCGATGATGCGCATGACCACGGTGCGGGGTTCGGGGCAGTGGAACTCGGCGCGCACCGGCACCCCCCAGCGGCCCGCCACCTTGAACCCCACCTCGACGACCATCCGGTCCGGGTCGGGGTCGGGGCCCCGCGGCACCTCGGTGACGCGCAGCGCCACGAACGAGTAGGGGTGGAACCAGGAGCCGTGCCAGGGGTCGAGCCGGTTGGCGACCACGTCCTCGGGCTCGCAGCGGCCCGCCATGCTCTCGACCGCGCTGATCGCCCGGTCCGGGGGCGGGCGCTCGGGGACGACCGGCGCGTCCAGGGACCCCTCGCCGCCGACGCGGTCCAGGCGCACCCACACCAGCACCCCGTCGTCGTGGACCGGGTAGGGGCTCCAGCCGGGGAAGCCCTCCGCGCCCAGGGCCAGGCCGTGCCAGCGGCACACCAGGCGGCCCTCGGCGACCGCGCCCCGGCACAGGGGGGCGCCCAGGTGCGGGCAGGCGCCCGGGCCGGCGTGCGCGGTCCCGTCGGGGGTGCGCCAGGCGACGAGCTCGACGCCCGCGACCACCCGGCCGAAGGGCCTGTCGGCGCGGACCTCGGTGGAGGCGGCCAGCACGTACCAGTTGCCGGAGGGCCGGGCCAGCGCCCTTTTGAGCGCCGCCGCGATGACGGCGGGTGAGCCCTCCCGCCAGGTGGGGGCCTGCGCGCTCCACGCCGCGGCGGGCATCCGCCGCAGCGGGAAGCGGCGCGGAGCCGGATCCGGGAGCGTCATGGCGACCTACCTTTCGGGTGAGGTGCGGGGGCGCGGGATCGACCGGGCCAGCAGGGATCGGGCGAGGGCGGGCACCGCCGCCGCGAGCTTGCGGGTGTCGGAGACCCGGTGGCGGGTGCTCCACACGTCGTGGTCGGCGGCGGTGATCTCGTCCAGGATGGCGCGGTAGAGCCGGAAGGCGGTGGCGACACACGGGCGGGCCACCGGATCGAGCATGGCGATCCCGGGCCGGGCCCGGCGGTAGAACCCCTGGTTGACCGCGACCAGGTCGGCGACCGCCCGGCGGGCCCGCGGGTCGGCTGTGCGGGTGCGGGCGCAGTGTTCGAGGAGCCCCCGGTCCACGCCGTGGGCGGCGAGCACGTCGGCGGGCAGGTACACCCGTCCCCGGTCCAGGTCCTCGGCGGTGTCGCGGAGGAAGTTGGTGAGCTGGAACGCCTCCCCCAGCGCGGCGGCGGGCGGCTCGGCCTCCTCCCGCGGGACCACGGTGCCCAGCACGGGGAGCACCTGGAGGCCGATGACCGCCGCCGACCCGTACATGTACTCGCGCAGGTGGTCGAGGTCGCGGTAGTCGGTGACGGTGAGGTCCATGCGCATGGAGCGCATGAACGCGGTGAAGTGCGCGGCGGGCAGCGCGTACCGGTCCACGGTGTGCGCCAGGGCGAGCAGCACCGGTTCCCCGGGCTCCCCGCCGGCCAGCGCCCGGGCCAGGTCCGCGTCGACGGCCGCCAGCCGTTCGCCCTGTTCGGCGCGGGTGACCCCGGGCCCGGGCTCGTCCACGATGTCGTCCACCCAGCGCGCGAACCCGTACAGGGCGTGCACCCCGGGCCGCCGGTCCGGGGGCAGTACCCGGGTCGCGGTGAAGTAGGTGCGCCCGTGGCGGGAGTGGAGCTCCCGGCACCTGAGGTAGGCGCGCCGCAGCGGGTCGGCGGTGATCCCGGCGGCGTCGAGTTCGGTGACGGCGGTCCTCATCGGCGCCCCTCCGTTCGGGCCGCCACGCGGGCGGCGGCGAGTTTGCCGGAGATCAGCACGGTCGGCAGGCCGACCCCCGGTGTGGTGCCGCACCCGGCCAGGGCGACGTTGGCCAGGCCGGGGACGGTGTTGCGGGGGCGGAACGGCCCGGTCTGGGCGAAGGTGTGCGCGAGCGAGAACGGGGTGCCGCGCGCCAGCCCCATGCGGGCCCAGTCGGCGGGGGTGACCAGGTGTTCGGTGCGGATGGCAGCGTCCAGGCCGGTGAGGCCGCGCTCCTGGAGGGTCGCGACCAGCTCGTCCCGGTAGCGGGGTCCGGTGCGGTCCCAGTCGATCCGCCCCGCGGCGAGGTTGGGGGCCGGGGCCAGCACGTACAGGAGCTGGTGGCCGTCGGGGGCGAGCGCCGGGTCGGTGCGGGTGGGGCGGGTGACGAGCAGGGAGGGGTCGCTCATGACCCGGCCCCGGTGGATGATCTCGTCGAAGGTGCCCTCCCACTCGGCGCCGAACGAGATGGTGTGGTGCTCCAGCGCGTCCCAGGTGCGGTCCACCCCCAGGTGCAGCACCACGGCCGACGGCGAGTACCGCAGGGGCACGGGCCGCCGGGGGACGTGGCCGAGCAGCCGGTGGGCGGCGGGCAGGTCGGCGGTGACGACCAGGTGGTCGCAGGGGAAGCGCTCGCCGGAGGCGGTGACGGCGGCGGTGATCCGGTCGCCCCGGCGCTCCAGCCGGGTCACGGCGTCGCCGTAGCGGAACGCCGCCCCCGCGTCGGCGGCGGCCCCGGCCAGCGCCTCCCCCAGGGCGCGCATCCCGCCCCGGGGGAAGTACACCCCGGCGACGGTGTCCATGTAGGCGATGACCGCGTAGGCGGCCAGGGCCCGGCGCGGGGCCACCCCGGCGTAGAGGGCCTGGAAGGAGAAGATCCGGCGCAGCCGCTCGTCGCGCACGAACCGGCCCACGGCGGGTGCGAGCCCGCCGAATCCGCCCAGGGCGGCCAGCCGGACCAGGTCGGGGCGGAGCAGGTCCAGCGGCGAGTCGAAGGCGGCGTCGATGAAGGTGCCCATCTCCACCCGGTACAGGCGGGTGAGCCAGTCGCGCAGCCGCAGGTAGCCCTCGGCCTCCCGCTCCCCGATCACCCGGGCCACCTCGGCGGCCATGGCGTCGCGGTCGGTGTGGACGTCGATGGTGGAGCCGTCGGCGAACGCGGCCCGGTAGGCGGGGTGCAGCGGGACCAGGTCGAGCCGGTCGGCGACGGACTCCCCCACCGCCGCGAGCGCCTCGTCCAGCAGCTCGGGCATGGTGAGGACGGTGGGCCCGGTGTCGATGCGGAAGCCGTCCAGGTCCAGGCGCCCGGCGCGCCCGCCCGGGTGCGGGTCGCGTTCGATGACGGTGACCTCGCGCCCGGCGCCGATGAGGTGCAGGGCGCAGGCCAGTCCGGACAGGCCCGCCCCGACGATGACGACGCGGTCCCGGCCGCGGCGGGGCGGGGTGGGCCGGCGGCGGGCGTCGGCGGCGGTCATGTCGTCTCCCCGATGCGGTGGGCCAGGTGGAGGAGCGCGAGGCGGACCTCCGTGGGCGGGTCGATGCCGTTGAGGTGCCCGATGCCGCGTTCGGCCAGTTCCCGGCAGCGGTCGCGGACCCGGGCGCGGGCGCCCACCCGGTCCAGGGCGGCGGCCGCCTCGGCGGGGTCGGCGCCGCGGCCCACCCGTGCGAGGACGCGGGCCGCGCCGGTGTCGGCGCGTTCGTCGGCCAGGCGTGTGCCCAGGGCGAGGAGGAGGGTGGTCTTGCCCTCGCGCAGGTCGTCGCCGACGGGTTTGCCGGTCTCCCCGGGGTCGCCGTAGGCGCCCGCCAGGTCGTCGGCGAGCTGGAAGGCCAGGCCGACGTCGCGGCCGTAGCCGCGCAGGGCCTCGACGACGGCGGGGTCCGCCCCGGCCATCGCGGCGCCCAGGTGCAGGGGGCGTTCCACGGTGTAGGCGGCGGTCTTGAACAGGTCGATGCGCAGGGCCAGGGTCTCGGAGCGGGACCGGTGCGCCTGGCCGCGCACGTCGAGGAACTGCCCGGCCACCATCTCGGTGCGGATCGCCCGCCACACGGCGCGCGCGGGCCGGGGGCAGGGGGTGCCGGGCAGGGCCTCGGCGAGCATGTCGTCGGCCCAGACCAGGGCGAGGTCGCCGACGAGCACGGCCAGCGATTCGCCGTGGCGGCGGGCCTCCCCGGCCAGGCCGAGGCGGCGGTGCTCCTCCTCGTAGAGGGTGTGCACGGCGGGGCGGCCCCGGCGGCGGGTGGAGCCGTCCATGACGTCGTCGTGGACCAGGGCGAAGGTCTGCACCAGTTCCAGGGCGGCACAGGCGGCCAGGGCCGAGCGGGCGGCGGGTCCGGACGCCTCTCCGTCGCCGGCGCGCCACCCCCACCAGGCCAGCAGGGGCCGCAGGCGTTTGCCGCCGTCGAGGGTGAAGCGGGCGGTCCGGTCGGCCAGGTCGCGGGCGAAACCGGTGTCGAGGTGCTCGGCCTCGCGTAGGCGCCGGTCGAGGTGGGCGCGCAGGGTCGCCTCCACCTCACCGCGCACGCGATCGCCCTCGGGTGTGTTCGGCCGACGGCCGTTCAGGACGGGGGCCACGACTGCCTCCTCCGGGTCGGACGGTCCCATCAAAACCCCTCGTATTCCATGAATCTTGATAAACGAACCATTTCCCCCATCCCGTCCGGCCAACCTCCGCGAACCGGGATCACCGGCTCCCGCGGACCGTAGACTCGGGCATGATCGGAGGTACCGATCCACCGGTGAGTGAGGAACCATGGACACCGCGTCGGCCGCCGCTTCTCCCCCCGGCCCCACCGCCCCCCGGGCCGAGCTGTACATGTCCCTGCAGAACGACGGGCAGATGCTCGCCGTGCGGCTCATCAAGCTCCTGCACCGGATGGCCGACCGCTCCGGGATGAACCCCACCGACTTCCAGTGCTACACGCTGTTGCGCGTCGCGGGCACGATGACACCCGGACAGATCGCCACCAGTCTGTGCCTGTCCACCGGCTCGGTCACCGGGGTGATCGACCGCATGGAGGACCACGGCCTGGTGGAACGCACCCGCCACCACGGCGACCGGCGCAAGGTCGCCGTGCGCCTCACCGAGAAGGCGAAGCGCGCCTCGCCCGACACCGCGCCCGGGATGCGCGCGGCCATGACCGAGCTGCACGGCGACTACACCGACGAGGAACTGGCCGTCATCGTCGACTGGCTGGGCCGGGTCGGCCGCACCCTGGACCGGCTCTCCGAGGCGCCCTGACCGCCCCTTTCCCCCGCTTCTCCCCGTTTCCTCCACGATCGCGGCGGTCCGCCACCGAACCTCCGCACCCGTGCGGCTCCCGGCCGTGCGCGGGCCCCGCTCCTACGATGCCGACAGAACCGTCCGCGTCCGGCTTCGCGCCCGGCCGACACTCCACCCGGGAACCCCCGCCGCGGTTGGGGAGGAGTCGTCATCTCGACCCTGCTCGCCTACGTCCGCGAACACACCAACCCCATGGTCTTCGCGGTGTCCGGGATCGTCATCCTCGCCTTCGTGATCCTGGGCATCGCGTTCACCGACCCGCTCCTGGACGCCGCCACGGCCACCCGGGACTGGATCGGGGCCAGCCTGGGGTGGCTGTACGTGCTCGCCACCACGTTCTTCCTCGTCCTGGCCCTGTTCCTGATGGTCAGCAAGTACGGGAGCATCCGGCTGGGGCCGGACGACTCCCGGCCCGAGTTCGGGACCGTCGCCTGGTTCGCGATGCTCTTCACCACCGGCATGGGCATCGGCCTGGTGTTCTGGGGCGTGTCCGAGCCCGTCCACCACCTGCACTGGCCGCGTTCGTCCGAGCACCTGGCCGCCGAGGGGGACGCGCCCTCCGTGGCGGCGGCGGGCGAGGCCATGGCGCTGAGCTTCTTCCACTGGAGCTTCCACCCGTGGGCGATCTACATCGCCCTGGGCCTGTCCCTGGGCTACTTCACGTTCCGCAAGGGGCTGCCGCTGCGCCCGGCCTCCGCGCTGTACCCGCTGCTGGGCGACCGGGCGTTCGGCTGGCCCGGCAACCTGGTGGACATCCTGGCCGTGTTCGGCACCATCTTCGGACTGGCCACCTCGCTGGGGTTCGGCACCCTCCAGATCGCCGGCGGGCTCCAGTACGTGTTCGGCCTGGAGCCCAACGCCCTGGTCCACTCGGTGCTCATCATCGTCATCACCGCCGTGGCCCTGCTCAGCGTCCTGTCCGGGATCGACAAGGGCATCCGCCGCCTGTCGGTGCTCAACCTGTGGCTGGCGGCGATCCTGCTGCTCATCGTGTTCCTGCTCGGCCCCAAGCTGTGGATCGTCAGCATCACCACCACCGGCCTGGGCGAGTACCTGGCCAACCTGGTGCCGTGGAGCCTGTCCTTCCCCAGCCCGCTGACGGACCCGCAGGCCGCGGAGTGGACCACCACCTGGAGCATCTTCTACTGGGGCTGGTGGATCTCCTGGGCGCCGTTCGTCGGCATCTTCCTGGCCCGGGTGTCCTACGGGCGGACCATCCGCGAGTTCGTGATCGGCGCCCTGCTCGCCCCGGTGCTGGTGTCCGTCCTGTGGTTCGGGGTGTTCGGCGGGGCCGGGCTGTACTACGACCTCTTCGAGGGCGGCGGCCTGAACGCGCTCACCGAGGAGGACCGGGCGTTCCGGCTCATCGAGATGCTGCCGGTCGGGCCGATCGCCGGGGTGGCCATCTCCCTGCTGCTGATCGTCGTGGTGGCGGTCTTCTTCATCACCTCCTCCGACTCGGGATCCCTGGTGGTGGACATGCTCACCAACGGCGGCGACCCGAACCCGGTCAAGCTCCAGCGGGCGTTCTGGGCGATCAGCGAGGGCGCCGTCACCCTGGTCCTGCTGGTCCTGGGCGGCTCGGAGGCGCTGGCCGCGCTCCAGGCGGCGTCGGTGGTCACCGGGCTGCCGTTCGCGGTGATCCTGCTGTTCATGTGCTGGGGGCTGGCCAAGGCGCTCAAGGACGAGCCGCGCAGGCACGGGCCCGAGACCGTGTACGGACCCGAGGACCGGATGCCGTCCCACCGCCCGCCCGGCGGCCGCTCGCGCTAGAAGAAGGAGGGGCCAGCGATGGCGCCGAAGAGGTTCAGCAACCCGTTCCACGGGGTCGTGGACATGATCACCGAGATGAACCGGGTCTCCGACGCCATGGCGTCGATCGAGACCAGCCAGGTGGGGCTGCGCGAACGCGGCTACGCCGACGCCTGGAGCCCGCCCACCGACATCCTCGCCCGCGGCGAGGACCTGGTCATCCGCTGCGAGGTGCCCGGGGTGTACGAGCAGGACGTGGCCGTCAGCCTCAACCACGGGGTCCTCACCATCAGCGGGGAGCGCAGGCGGGACGAGGAGGGGACGGTCGTCTACTACTCGTCGGAGCGGTTCATGGGCACCTTCCGCCGCGAGATCACCCTGCCCGAGGGGGTCACCGAACGCGACGTGGACGCCTCCTACGGGGAGGGCCTGCTGGAGGTGGTGGTGCACGGCGCGGCCAACGCCGCCGCGCCCAAGGCGATCGCCGTGCACCGGCGCAAACGGGGTTCCTGAGCCGCCGACGCGGTTTTCCCGGGGCCGCCGCGGATTTCCCGGGGCGGCCGGGAACCGAACGGGTGCGGCATCCGACTCCCGGTGGTGAACGGCCGCAGTGGAGCGGCCCCGCATCGGAGGCACCGTGAACCCCACCCGCACCATCCGCACCCGTACCATGCCCGCGCTGGCGGCGACCCTGCTCGGGCTGGCGCTGACCGCCTGCGGGGGCGGCGGAGCCGTCGAGACCGGCGCCGCGGCCGCACCGGACGCGAGCCCGTCCCCCTCCCCGGCCGCGGCCGAGGCCGGGGTCCAGGCCGACGCCTTCTCCATCACCGACCCGTGGGTCAAGGCCGCCGGGGCCGGCGGCATGACCGGGGTGTTCGGCGAGATCGCCAACGGCTCCGACGCCGAGATCGTGATCGTGGCCGCCGACCACCCCGCCGCCGGGCTGGTCGAACTGCACGAGGTCGTCACCGAGGGCGCCGACTCCACCATGCGCGAGATCGACGGGGGCTTCCCCGTGGCCGCGCGGGGCACCCGGAGCCTGGCCCCGGGCGGCGACCACATCATGCTCATGGAGCTGACCGAGGACCTGGAGCCCGGCGACGAGGCGACCGTCACCGTCGAGTTCGCCGACGGCTCCACCGCCGAGTTCACCGCGCCGGTCAAGGAGTACGCGGGCGCCAACGAGGAGTACGAGGGCGACGGGCACGGGGGGCACTGATGGCGGGCATCAGCAGACGCGGCCTGCTGCTGGGCGGGGCGGCCGCCGGGGCCGGTGCCGCCGTCGGCGCCGCCGGGGGCGTCCTCGCCGGGCGGGGGGCGGACACCCCGGCCGCGCAGGCGGCGGGGCCCCGCAACGGGGAACGGGTAGTGCCCTTCCACGGCCCCCGCCAGGCCGGGGTGGAGACCCCGCCGCAGGCGCACGCCTCGTTCTGCGCCTTCGACCTGGGCCGGGACGTGGACGCCGAGGGGGTGCGCCGGCTGATGCGGCTGCTCAGCGACGACGCCGCCCGGCTGACCCGGGGCGAACCCGCCCTGGCCGACACCGAGCCCGAGCTGGCGGCCGTGCCCGCCGGGCTCACCGTCACGTTCGGGTTCGGTCCCGGGCTGGTGGAGCGGGTGGACCCGGGGGCCGTCCCCGGCTGGCTGCGGCCGCTGCCGGAGTTCGACCACGACGACCTGGACCCGCGCTGGGGGCAGGCCGACCTGCTGGTCCAGGTGTGCGCGGACGACCCGGTGACGGTGGCGCACGCGGTGCGGATGCTCGGCAAGGACGCGCGCGCGTTCACCGGGGTCCGATGGACCCAGAGCGGGTTCCGGCGCGCGTACGGCTCCGAGGCCGACGGCACCACCATGCGCAACCTCATGGGCCAGGTGGACGGGACGGTCAACCCGCGGCCCGGGACCGCCGACTTCGACCACCTGGTGTGGCGGGAGGCCGGGCCGGCCTGGCTGTCCGGGGGCACCGGGCTGGTGCTGCGCCGCATCGCGACCCACCTGGACACCTGGGACGAGCTGGACCGGCCCGCCCGGGAGGCGGTCATCGGCCGCCGCCTGGCCGACGGGGCGCCGCTGACCGGCGGCGGCGAGCACGCCGCCGTGGACCTGGCCGCCACCGACGCCACCGGGCTGACGGTGGTCCCGGACTTCGCCCACGTGCGCCGGGCCCGCACCGACGACCCGGACGAGCGGATCTTCCGCCGCGGCTACAACTACGACCTGCGCGACCACGGGACCCCGGAGGCCGGGCTGCTGTTCGCCGCCTTCCAGGCCGACCCGGTCCGCCAGTTCACGCCCATCCAGCGGCGGCTGGACGAGCTGGACCTGCTCAACCAGTGGGTCACCGCAGTCGGCTCGGCCGTGTTCGCCGTCCCCCCGGGCTGCGCCGAGGGCGGCTACGTCGGGGACACCCTCCTCGAACCCTGACCGCGGGGAGGGTCCGCCCGCCCGGCGGGCGGCCTCCCCGACCGGGGGGGCGCTCCCCTCGGGGACATCGGGGACGGCCGGGCCGGAGGGACGCCCCGGCCGGTGGGCGGTCCCACGCGGGGTACCGGGGACGGCCGGGCCGGAGGGGCACCCCGACCGGTGGGCGGTCCCACGCGGGGTACCGGGGACGGCCGGGCCGGGCGGGCGCCCCGGGGGGCGCTCCCCTCGGGGACATCGGGGACGGCCGGGCCGGGGCGCTCCCCTCGGGGTACCCGGGGCGGTCACACCGGGCGGGGCGCCCGCCCGGCGTGCGGCCTCCCTCGCGGGCGCCCAGGACGGTCACCGGTGCCCGAACGCCGACCCGGTGGGCGGGGCCGGTCCGCGGGTGCGACGATGAGGGCATGTCCGAGCCGGCGCCCCTGCGCGCGATCCGCGCCGGGGCGTCCGCCTCGGTGTGCGTCGCCGTGTCCGTGGGCGGGCACCTCGCGGCCTCCGGCCCGGGGGCCGGGGTGCCGCCGGCCGGGCTGCTGCTCGGCGCGCTCGTCGCCCTGGGCTCGGCCTGGGCCCTCACCGGCCGCGAACGCCGCTGGGGCACCATCACCGGCTGGATGCTGTGGGGCCAGCTCGCCCTGCACCTGCTGTTCTCCGCCACCGCCGCCGGGCACGGGCACGGCAGCGCGTTCTCCCCCGCCGAGGGCGGGGCCGGGATGCTCGCCGCCCACCTGGCGGCCGCCGCGCTCTGCGCCTGGTGGCTGCGCCAGGGCGAGGCCGCGCTCTTCTCCTACCTGCGTTCGCGCGCCGCCGCCTGCTTCCCGCTGCTGCGGCCCGTGGTCGTCCGGGTGCCCGCGGCGCCGCCGCTCCCCCGCCCGGTGGAGCGGCCGGTCCCCGTCCCCGCCGCCCCCTACCTGCGGCACAGCCTGGCCCTGCGGGCCCCGCCGCCCTCCTCCCGCACCCGGTGACCACCGCCGCCCGGCCGTCCGCGGCCCGGCGGCCCCACCGGCGCGCCCGTGTTCCCACATCGTCCCCGCACGCCCGGGGTCCACCGGCGTGCGCCCGGAACCAGGAGGGCATCACCGTGTCCGCTTCCGCCACCCCCGTCATCCCCGTGTCCACCGCCACCGCCCCCGCCGACCTCGACCGGCTGGCCCGCGAGGCCCGCGCGGGCTCGCGTCCGGCGCTGGACGACCTCGTCCGGCTCACCCGCGACGACGTCCGCCGCCACATCGCCCGGCGGGTCCCCGCCGACCGGGTCGAGGAACTCGTCCAGGAGACCTACCTGCGCGTGCTGCGCGCCCTGCCCGGGTTCGGCGGCCGCTGTCCGGTGCGGGCCTGGCTGCTGGCCATCGCCCGCAACACCGTCGCCGACCGCTACCGGCACGACGCCGCCCGCCCCCGGTGCACCGGGTCGGCCGCCGCCGAGGGCCCCGCCCCCGGGCGGTTCGACGAGCAGCTGGCCCTGCGTTCGCTCGTGGACGCCCTGCCCGCCGACCGCCGCCGGGCGTTCCTGCTCACCCGTGTCGCCGGGCTGAGCTACGAGGAGGCCGCCCGCACCCTGGGCGTCCCCATCGGCACCGTCCGGTCCCGGGTCGCCCGCGCCCGCGCCGACCTGCGCCGGGGCCTGCTGGGCTGACACGCCACGGGCCCGCACCCCGCTCGACGCGGAGTGCGGGCCCGGCGGCCGTTCAGGAGGTCAGAACGTGCGACCCTCCTCGTAGGGGCCGATGACCGCCAGCGCCCGCGGGCGCGACAGCAGCTCGGCGGCCACCTCGGCGACCTGCCCCATGGTCACCTGGTCGAACCGGGCCAGGTCCTCGTCGATGGAGAAGTGGCGCGGGTGGTTCAGCTCGTGCCCCAGCAGGCGGCCCATCCGGGCGTTGGTGCCCTCGCTGCCCAGCACCAGCGAACCCTGGATCTGCCCCTTGGCCCGGCGCAGCTCCTCCTCGGTGATGCCCGACGCCGCCACCTTGGCCAGCTCGTCCCGGCACACCCCGATGACCTCGTCGGCCTTCTCCGGCAGGCAGCCCGCGTAGATCTGGAACGCGCCGGTGTCGGCGTAGCCCGTGTGGTAGGCGTGCACCGCGTAGGCCAGGCCGCGCTTCTCGCGCACCTCCTGGAACAGGCGCGAGGACATGCCCCCGCCCAGGGCGGCGCTGAGCAGCCGCAGCGCGTGCCAGCGCGGGTCGGTGCGCATGATGCCCTCCGACCCCAGGATGATGTGCGCCTGCTCGGTGTCGCGCGGCTGCACCACCTGGCCCCCGAACGTGGGGACCGGGCCGCCGCCGATGCGCGGACCCGCCGGGCGGGCGTCGCCCGCCGCGGCCAGCCGCTCGGCGAACATCTCCCGCACCTGCTCCACCACCTGGTCGTGGTCCAGGCTCCCGGCCGCCGTGACGATCAGCTCCGAGGGGACGTAGGCGTCCCGGTACTGCTCGGCGATCCGCTCCCGCGGCAGCGCCTTGATGGTGTCGATGGTGCCCAGGATCGGCCGACCCAGCGGGGTGTCCCCGAAGAAGTGCGCCGCGTAGACGTCGTCCACCAGGTCGGCGGGCTCGTCCTCGTACATGGCGATCTCCTCCAGGATCACGCCGCGCTCGGTCTCCACCTCGCCCTCGTCCAGCACCGAGTTCGCGACCATGTCACCGACCACGTCGATGGCCAGCGGCAGGTCGCGGTCGAGCACCTTGGCGTAGTAGCAGGTGTGCTCCTTGGTGGTGTAGGCGTTGTGGTCGGCGCCCACCCCGTCCAGCAGCGCGGAGATCTCCAGCGCCGACCGGGTCCGGGTCCCCTTGAACAGCAGGTGCTCCAGGAAGTGCGCCGAACCGGCGTGCGCGGCGTCCTCGTCGCGCGAGCCGGTGGTCGCCGAGATCCCGAACGCGGCCGAGCGCCCGCCCGGGATGTGCTCGGTGACCACGCGCAGGCCGCCGGGCAGCACGGTCCGGCGCACCAGGCCGGATCCGCCGTCCGCGTCCAGCAGCGTCACGGTCGTGCCCGGCTCCTGCTCGGCGGCGATGGGGACAGAGCTCATGAATCCTTCTTCTTCGCGTCGTGTGCGTGGGACTTACCGCCCGAGGATACGCGGTGGGGGCGGCCGCACCCACGGTGCGACCGCCCCCTCACGTGTTCAGAACGGATCAGGTGTTCTCGGAGCGGCTGCTCGAACGGCGGCGACGCCGGCGCGGGGCGCCCTCGCCGTTGTCGCCGTCCTTCTCCTCGGCCTCGGCCGGGGCGTCGCCGTCCTCGACGGCGGCCGGAGCGGCCGGGGCCGCCGGGGCGGACTCCGCCTCGACGACCTCGACCGGCACCAGGGACAGCTTGCCGCGGTCGTCGATCTCGCGGATCTCGACCTGGATCTTCTCACCGATGCTGATCACGTCGTCGAGGTTCTCGATCCGCTTGCCGCCGTGCAGCTTGCGGATCTGCGAGATGTGCAGCAGGCCGTCCTTGCCGGGCAGCAGCGACACGAACGCGCCGAACGTCGTGGTCTTGACGACGGTGCCCAGGTAGCGGTCGCCGACCTCGGGCATCGTCGGGTTGGCGATCTGGTTGATCGTGTCGCGGGCGGCCTCGGCCGAGGGGCCGTCGGTGGCACCGATGTAGATGGTGCCGTCGTCCTCGATCGTGATCTCGGCGCCGGTCTCGTCCTGGATCGAGTTGATCATCTTGCCCTTGGGGCCGATGACCTCGCCGATCTTGTCGACGGGGACCTTGACGGTCAGGATGCGCGGAGCGTTCGGGCTCATCTCGGCCGGACGCTCGATGGCCTCCTGCATGACGTCGAGGATCGCCAGGCGGGCGCCGCGGGCCTGCTGGAGCGCGAGCGCCAGCTGCTCGGCGGGGATGCCGTCGAGCTTGGTGTCGAGCTGTAGGGCCGTGATGAGCTCACGGGTGCCGGCGACCTTGAAGTCCATGTCGCCGAACGCGTCCTCGGCGCCGAGGATGTCGGTGAGGGTGACGAACTCGTCGCCCTCACTGATCAGGCCCATGGCGATGCCGGACACCATCTCCTTGAGCGGCACGCCGGCCGACAGCAGGGCCATGGTGGACGCGCAGACCGAGCCCATCGAGGTGGAGCCGTTGGAGCCCAGCGCCTCGGAGACCTGGCGGATGGCGTACGGGAACTCCTCGCGCGAGGGCAGGACCGGGATCAGGGCGCGCTCGGCGAGGGCGCCGTGCCCGATCTCGCGCCGCTTGGGCGAGCCCACCCGGCCGGTCTCACCGGTGGAGTAGGGCGGGAAGTTGTAGTTGTGCATGTAGCGCTTGGTCTTCTCGGGGTTGAGAGTGTCGACCATCTGCTCCATACGCAGCATGTTCAGGGTGGTGACGCCCAGGATCTGGGTCTCACCGCGCTCGAAGAGCGCCGAGCCGTGCACCCGCGGCAGCACGCCGACGTCGGCGGACAGCGGACGGATGTCCTTGGGGCCGCGGCCGTCGATGCGGACCTTGTCGCGCAGGACGCGCTCGCGCATCAGGTTCTTGGTGAGCGAGCGGAAGGCGGCGGAGATCTCCTTCTCGCGCCCCTCGAAGGCCTCGGCGACCTTCTCGGCGGCGGAGGCCTTGACCTTGTCCAGCTCGGCCTCGCGGTCCTGCTTGTCCGCGATGGTCAGCGCCTTGGCCAGCTCCTCGCGCACGGCGGCCTCGACGGCGGCGTACGCGTCGTCCTCGTAGTCGAGGAAGATCGGGAACTCGCCCTCCTCGCGGCTGGTCTGCTCCGCGACGGCCTGCTGGGCGCGGACCAGGACCTTGATGAAGGGCTTGGCGGCCTCCAGGCCCTCGGCCACCGTCTGCTCGTTGGGGCCGACGGCGCCCTCGGCGACCAGCTTGATGGTGTTCACCGTGGACTCGGCCTCGACCATCATGATCGCGACGTCGCCGTCCTCCAGGACGCGACCGGCGACCACCATGTCGAAGGTGGCGTTCTCCAGCTCCGAGTGCGTCGGGAAGCCGACCCACTGGCCGTCGATCAGGGCGACGCGCACGCCGCCGAGAGGACCGGAGAAGGGCAGCCCGGCGATCTGGGTGGACATCGAGGCGGCGTTGATGGCCACGACGTCGTACAGGTGGTCCGGGTGCAGGGCCAGGATCGTCTCGACGATCTGGATCTCGTTGCGCAGGCCCTTCTTGAACGACGGGCGCAGCGGCCGGTCGATCAGGCGGCAGGTGAGGATGGCGTCCTCGGAGGGACGGCCCTCGCGCCGGAAGAACGAGCCGGGGATGCGGCCGGCCGCGTACATGCGCTCCTCGACGTCCACCGTCAGCGGGAAGAAGTCGAGGTTGTCCTTGGGACGCTTCGAGGCGGTGGTGGCGGACAGCACGACGGTCTCGTCGTCCAGGTACACCGTCGCCGAACCGGCGGCCTGGCGGGCCAGGCGACCGGTCTCGAAGCGGATGGTACGGGTGCCGAACTTGCCGTTGTCGATGACGGCTTCGGCAGAGTAAACGCCCTCCATGGGCGACCTCCTACTACACGTGTTCGCGTTGGAATGCGCCGGACCGTCGGTCCGGCGCGTGTGTTCGTTCCCCGCGTCCGTGCCCCGGAGTTGATGACGGCCGGTCATCGATCGAAGCCCACGGGGTCCCACCAGGGGACCTTCCGGAGGCCACTACCGAGGACCGGCCTCGACTCTGCGGCCGAGGGAGTGTGGGCGCGGGTGGTCTCTGTTCAGTTGAGGTGCGGGTGCGACGGTGACCGCCGACACGTACACCCTACTAAGAAAGAGGGAGCGGCCGAAGCCGCTCCCTCCGGCGTCCTAGCGGCGCAGGCCCAGGCGCTCGATCAGCGCGCGGTAGCGGGTGATGTCCTGCTTGGCGATGTACTTGAGGAGACGGCGGCGACGGCCGACCATCAGGAGCAGGCCGCGACGGCTGTGGTGGTCGTGCTTGTGGTCCTTGAGGTGCTCGGTGAGCTCGGTGATGCGGTGCGTCAGCAGCGCGACCTGGACCTCGGGGGAGCCGGTGTCACCCTCGCCGGTGGCGTACTCGGCGATGATCTTCTCTTTGGTGGCGGCGTCGATCGACACGTCGTTCCTTTTCTCAATGATGCGGTACGCAGGGCGAACCCGGTCCGGAAGGGGCCGGGGTCAGACGCGGTGACCACGCGTACGAACAGTCACCGTCGGGTGTGCCGCGCGGCTCCCGCCGACGGCGGGAGGACATCGCGCTCCCCCTCGGGCCACGGAACCGTGACCTCGTGCGGGGCACACGTGGACGACTCCACCCTACCGCAAACACGAAGCGCTCGGGCGTGCACGCAGGGTGGGGGCGGTCTCCCCGGGTTCAGGAGAGGCCCAGGACCACCCGGCAGCGCTCGACGTCGCGGTGCATGGCGACGATGAGGTCGTCGATGCTGTCGAACCGCTCCTGGCCGCGGATGCGCGCGGTGAAGTCCACGGTCATCCGCACCCCGTACAGCTCCAGGTCGTCGCGGTCCAGGGCGTAGGACTCCACGGTCCGCTCGGCGCCGTCGAACGTGGGGTTGGTGCCCACCGAGATCGCCGCGGGCCAGCGCGACTCACCGCCCGGGACCGGCTCGGCCCGGTTCAGCCAGCCCGCGTACACGCCGTCGCCCGGGACCGCTGTGTGCGGCGGCAGGTCCATGTTGGCGGTGGGGAAGCCCAGCAGCTCGCGCCCGCGCGCCGCGCCGTGCACGATCTCGCCCTCGACCCGGTGCGGGCGGCCCAGCAGCTCGGCGGCCGCGGCGACGTCCCCGTCGACCAGCAGGCCGCGCACCCGGGTGGAGGTGATGGCCTCCCCGTCGGCGACCAGGGCGACCCCGTCCACCGTGAACCCGGACTCGCCGCCCAGCCTGGCCAGCTCGGCCACGTCGCCGGCCGCGCGGTGCCCGAACCGGAAGTCCTCGCCGACCACCACGGCCGCGGCGTGCAGCCGGTCGACCAGCAGGGCGCGCACGAACTCCTCGGGGGTGCGCGCCGACAGGTCCTTGGTGAACGGCATGACGCACACGGCGTCCGCCCCGTGCTCGCCGAGCAGCCCGATCCGCCGCTCCACCGGCGTGAGCACCGGCGGGGTCACCCCGCGCAGCACCGCCTCGGGGTGCGGGTCGAAGGTCACCACGACCACCGGCAGGTCCAGCTCCCGGCCCCGTTCGACCGCGGTCGCCAGGAGGGCCTGGTGTCCCCGGTGCACGCCGTCGAAGACACCGACGGCCACCACGGACCGCCCCCATCCGGAGGGAACACCCTCCGGCCCGTCCCATCGCCGCACGTCCGACTCCCCTTCGTCACGGGCCTGCCGGAGGGCCCTTCGGCCCTCCCGCCCCAAGCCTGCCACGTCCCCGGCCCACCCGCCGACACGAACCCCCTGTGGCCCGCCCCACGCCACCCTCGACAACCGTCACGCAAAGTATTACGATGTACTACGTTACTCGGTGTGAAACTGTGGATCCACTGGACCGAGCGCAGCGAAGCGCACATCGCCCGCCACGACGTCAAGCCCTACGAGGTGGAGGAGACCGCCGAGGCCCCTTACCTCACCTTCCCCCGGGCGGGAGGGATGCACGATCCTCCTCGGCAGAACTCACGCCGGACGGCACCTGACCGTCATCATGGTCGAGGCGACCGACGAGCACTGTTCCTGGTACATCGTGACCGCCCGGGACATGACCCGGGCGGAGCGCCGACGATTCGAACGAAAGCGCGGCTGAGAATGGACGACAAGAGACTGGAAGAACTGGCCGATCACTACGACACCCACGACGTGGCCGACGAACTGGGCGAGGCCACCGAACATCCGCCGGTCGCCCGCGACGACGTCATGATCGTGTCCTCGATCCGGCTGCCCAAGGCCACCATGGACCGGGTCAGGGAGGCCGCCCGCCAGGAAGGCGTCAAGCCCACGGCGCTCATGCGGCGGTGGATCGAACGGCAGCTCGACCTGACCGAGCGGATCGCCGCCGAGCGGGGGTCCGCGCAGGAGGAGCACCTGGCGCTGCTGCTCCGGCAGGCCGTGCGGCAGGAGCTCCAGGACGCCGGACTGCGCGGCGCGTGAGGGCCGGGGTCCGCCGTGGGGAGAAGGGGGTCGACAACGGAGGGTGCGGGTCGTTAGCGTGCCCGGATGCCGATGATCGACACGGGTTCGACCCGACTCGCCTATGACGAGGCCGGCGACGGGCCGGCCGTGGTGCTGCTGCACGCGGGGGCGGCCGACCGGCGCATGTGGGACCACCAGTTCGCGGCGCTGGCCGCCGACCACCGGGTGGTGCGCTACGACCGGCGCGGGGTCGGCGGGTCCGCCGACCACGAGGGACCGGTGGAGCACCACCGGGACCTGCTCGACCTCATGGACGCCCTGGACATCGACCGGGCCACTCTGGTGGGCGCGTCGTACGGCGGCGCGCACGCCGTGGACGCCGCGCTGGCCGCGCCCGACCGGGTCGGGGCGCTGGCGCTGGTCTGCCCCGGGATGTCCGGGCACCGGTGGCCGCCGTCGTTCGCGGACGCCGCGGCCGCCGCCGTGGGCACCGCCGTCCCGGCCGAGAACCTGGCCCGGTACCGGGCCGGGAACGCCGAGCCCGACCCCGCGGACGTGGCCGCGATGGCCCAGGCACAGGCCCGGTTCATGGTGGCGGGCCCCGGCCGCGCCCCCGAGGACCTCGCGCCGGAGGCCTGGGACCTGAGCCTGCTGATGCTGCGCGAGCTGTTCGCCCGGATGTGGTCCTCCCCCGCCAACACGCCGCGGTGGATCGACCCGCCCGCCAACGGGCGGCTGGCCGAGGTCGCCGTCCCCACCCTGGTCGTCAAGGGCCTGTCCGACGTGCGCGAGATCCAGGAGGTCGCCGACCTGTACACCGCCGGGGTCCCCGGCGCCCGGCTGCTGGAGCTGCCCGACACCGGGCACCTGCCGTCGGTGGAGCGCCCCGCCGAGCTCACCGCCGCCCTGGCGGGGTTCCTGAGCGAGGCGCCGGCGGGGTTCTGGAGGCCCTGAAGGAGACATCCGAGGAACAAGGATGTCGACGTAGGGCCGCTGCGTTCCCTCGAACCCATTCCCGCCTTCTAAGGGCGCCGAGCACGAAAAAGAACAAGACTGTCGGCCGTAGGCCGTCCGTTGAGGGTGGCGGAGGGCGACGGGCGGGCGAAGCGGGGGTTCAAAGAGGCACGGGCTAGGCGGGTTCGAAGACCACCAGGGGCTTCATGTGGTCGCGGCGGTTCTCCGCCAGGGCGATCACCCGGCCCTCGGGGTCGAACAGCCCGATGGGCCCGCGCCCCTGGTCGGTGGGGTCGATCCGGTTGCCGTGCCGCACCCGCCGGGTCTCCTCCTCGGTGAGGGCGCGCGAGGGGAAGGCCGCGGCGACCGCCTCGGCGAGCGGGACCTGCGTGAACTCCTTCGCCAGCTGGTCCAGGGTGCGCGCCTGCGCCAGGTCGTAGGGGCCCACCCGGGTGCGGCGCAGCGCCGTCAGGTGGCCGCCGGTGCCCAGGGCCGTGCCGATGTCGCGGGCCAGCGACCGGATGTAGGTGCCGCTGGAGCAGACGATGGAGGCGTCCACGTCCACGAACGTCCCCGTCCCGTCGGCGACCCGGCGGATGTCGGTGACCTCGAACGCGGCGACGGTGACCGGCCGCGCCTTCAGCTCGACCTCTTTGCCCTCCCGCGCCGACTTGTAGGCCCGCTTGCCGTCCACCTTGATCGCGCTGACCTGCGGCGGAACCTGCATGATCTCCCCGGTGAGCGCCCGCACCGCCGCGTGGACGTCCTCGTCGGACACCCCGGAGGCGTCCACCCGCTCCCCCGGCTCGCCCTCGGCGTCGTCGGTGTTGGTGGTGAGCCCCAGCCGGAGGGTGGCGTCGTACGCCTTCTCCGTCAGGGTGAGGTGCCCCAGGAGTTTGGTGCCCTTCTCGATCCCCAGCACCAGCACCCCGGTGGCCATCGGGTCCAGGGTGCCCGCGTGCCCGACCCGGCGCGTCCGGGCCAGCCCGCGGGTCTTGGCGACCACGTCGTGCGAGGTCCAGTCGGCGGGTTTGTCGATCACCACGACGCCGCTCTCGGCCATCGGTCTCCTCGGGAAGAAGGGGGCGGGAAAGGGGAAAGGGCGGCGCACACCGTCGCCGCCCTTCTCGTTCGGTACAGCCGGACGGGAGGGCTAGTCCTCGTCCTCGTCGTCCTCGATCTCGCGCGGCGCCTTGTACGGGTCGGCCTCGCCCGCCGGGCTGGCGCCGGTGGCCCGCTCGGCGACCTCGGCGTCCGACTGCCGCGCCTTGACCAGCAGCTCTTCGATGTGCTGGGCGTTCTCCTGCACCTCGTCGATCACGAAGGTCAGGCTCGGCGTGTGGCGGATCCCGGTCTGCTTGCCGACCTCGCTGCGGATGAGCCCCTTGGCGCTCTCCAGCGCGGCGGCGGAGGCGGCCCGGTCCTCGGCGCTGCCGAACACCGTGTAGTACACCGTGGCGTCCCGCAGGTCCGCGGTGATACGCGCGTCGGTCACGGTGACGAATCCCAGGCGCGGGTCCTTGATCCGCCGGTCCAGCATCTCGGCGACGATGCGCTGGATGCGGTCGGCGATCTTGCGCGCGCGTGCTGCGTCGACCATCGTCAGTCTTCCTCTTCGTTGAAGAGCCGCTGCCTGGCGGACAGCAGCTCCAGTTCGGGACGTCCCGCGACGAAGTGTTCGCAGGTGTCCATCTGGTCCCGGGCGTGGGCCGCGGTGGGGGCGACGACCGCCACACCGATCTTGGCGCGACGGTACAGGTCGTGTTCTCCCACCTCGGAGACCGACACCGAGAACTTGCGGCGCAGCTCGGCGATGACCGGCCGCACCAGCGAACGCTTCTGTTTGAGCGAGTGGACGTCACCGAGAAGGACGTCCAGGGTCAGCGCCCCAACGTACAAGTGATCACCTGTGGTGTTGTGAACCGTCAAAGGCGGGGCCCCGGACAGCTCGTGTCCGGGGCCCCGGTGGATCAGGCCTCGCGACGACTAGTCGCGGGGCTTCTCCTGCATCTCGTACGTCTCGATGACGTCCTCGATGCGGATGTCGTTGTAGCCGACACCGATACCGCACTCGAAGCCCTCGCGGACCTCGGTCGCGTCGTCCTTGAACCGGCGGAGCGAGTCCACCGTGAGGTTCTCGGAGATGACGACGCCGTCGCGGATGAGCCGCGCCTTGGCGTTGCGGCGGATGATGCCGTCTCGGACGATCGAACCGGCGATGTTGCCGATCCGGGGCACCTTGAAGACCTCGCGGATCTCGGCCGAACCGAGCTTGACCTCCTCGTAGATGGGCTTGAGGAGACCCTTGACGGCGGCTTCGACCTCGTCGATGGCCTGGTAGATGACCGAGTAGTAGCGGATGTCGACGCCCATGCGGTCGGCGAGCTCGCTGTTCTTGCCCTCGGGCCGAACGTTGAAGCCGATGATGATGGCGTCGGCGGAGGCCGCCAGGTTGATGTCGTTCTGCGTGATCGCACCGACACCGCGCCCGATGACCCGGATGCTCACCTCGTCGCCACCGGCGTCGATCTTGAGCAGCGACTCCTCCAGGGCCTCGACCGAACCGGACATGTCGCCCTTGATGAGCAGGAGCAGCTCGGAGCGCTCCCCCTCCTCCAGGGTCTTCTGCCAGTTGTCGAGGGTGACCCGGCGGGCCGAACGCGCCTGCTGGGCGAAGCGCTCGCGCGCCTCGCGCTGCTGGGCGATCTGGCGGGCGACCCGGTCGTCCTTGACGACCAGGAAGCTGTCGCCGGCGCTGGGAACGTTGGTCAGACCCAGCACCTGCACCGGACGGGACGGCTCGGCGCTCTGCACGTTGTTGCCGTGCTCGTCGAGCATGGCGCGAACGCGACCGTAGGCGTCGCCGCAGACGATCGAGTCACCGACGTTGAGCGTGCCGCGCTGGACCAGCACCGTGGCCGTGGAGCCGCGGCCGCGGTCCAGGTAGGCCTCGATGGCCAGACCCTGCGCGTCCATGTCCGGGTTGGCCTGGAGGTCCAGGGCCGCGTCGGACGTCAGCACGATCGACTCCAGCAGGGAGTCGATGTTGGTGCCGCGGAGCGCGGAGATGTCCACGAACTGGACGTCGCCGCCGTACTCCTCGGCCACCAGGCCGTACTCGGTGAGCTGCGCGCGGACCCGCTGCGGGTCGGCGCCCTCGACGTCGATCTTGTTGACCGCCACCACGATCGGCACCTCGGCCGCCTTGGCGTGGTCGATGGCCTCGGCCGTCTGCGGCTTGACGCCGTCGTCGGCCGCGACCACCAGGACCGCGATGTCGGTGACCTTCGCACCGCGGGCACGCATGGCGGTGAACGCCTCGTGACCGGGGGTGTCGATGAAGGTGATCTTGCGCTCTTCGCCGTCCACCTCGGTGGAGACCTGGTAGGCACCGATGTGCTGGGTGATACCGCCGGCCTCGCCGCTGACGACGTTGGTCTTGCGGATGGTGTCCAGCAGTCGGGTCTTACCGTGGTCGACGTGACCCATGACGGTGACCACGGGCGGGCGGGGACGCAGGTCCTCTTCCGTGCCGTCGTCCTCGCCGAACTCGATGGAGTAGGACTCCAGCAGCTCGCGGTCCTCGTCCTCGGGGCTGACGACCTCGATGCGGTACTTGAGCTCCTCGCCCAGCAGCATCAGGGTCTCGTCCGGGAGGGACTGGGTCGCGGTGACCATCTCGCCCAGGTGCATCATCACCTGGACCAGCGACGCCGGGTTGACCTCGATCTTGTCGCCGAAGTCGGACAGCGAGGCACCGCGGGACAGGCGGATGACCTGGTTGTTGCCGCTCGGGATCTTGACGCCGCCGAAGGACGGGGCCTGGAGGTCGTTGAACTCCTGGCGCCGCTGCTTCTTGGACTTGCGGGCACGCCCGGGACGACCGCCCGGACGACCGAACGCACCGGCCGTACCGCCGCCGCGACCACGGCCGCCGCCACCGGGACGACCGCCGAAGCCGCCGCCGCCACCGGGACGACCGGCACCGGCACCGCCGCCACCGCCCGGACGCGGACCGCCGGCACCCGCGGGGGCGCCGCCGCGACCACGGCCACCGGGGCCGGGACGACCGGCACCGGCACCGCCGCGACCGCCGCCGCCGGCCGGGGCCGGACGGGACGAGGGCATGTTCATCGGGCTGGGGCGCGGACCGCCCGGACGCGGGGCGCCGCCGCCGGGACGGGGAGCGCCGGCCGCGCCACCGGGGCGCGGAACGCCGGCGGCACCGCCCGGACGCGGGGCGCGGTCGCCCTGCGGACCGGGGCGCGGGCCGGGACGGGGACCGCCCTGGCCGGGGCCGCCGGGACGCGGAGCGCCGCCACCGGGACGGGGAGCGCGCTGCTCGCCCTGCGGGCCCGGACGCGGACCGGGGCGGGGACCGCCCTGGCCGGCGGGGCCACCCGGACGCGGAGCGCCGCCGCCCGGACGCGGGGCCGGCTTGGCACCCATGCCCGAGGCGTTGGTCTGGAACGGGTTGTTACCGGGACGCGGACCGGCCGGGCGCGGGCCCGGACGGGGGTTGCGGCCCTCGGGACGCGGACCGCGGTCGCCGCGCTCGGGACGGTCGCCGCGCTGCGGACGCTCGCCGCGCTCACCGCGCTCGGGACGGTCGCCGCGCGGGGCGCCGCCTTCGGGACGGCCCTGCTGACCGGGGCGCGGAGCACCGCCGGGACGCTGGCCGGACTCGCCGCGCGGGGCCTTGGGGCCCGGCTTGGGACCGGCCGGACGCGCGGGCTCGCCCTGGAAGGACGGGGTCTGCGCGGCCGGGCTCGGGGCGGCCGGAGCCTGCGGCGCCTGCGACGCCGGAGCCTGGGCGGCGGGCGCCTGCGGGGCAGGCTTGGGAGCCGGACCCGGCTTGGGACCCGGCTTGGGCGCGGGCCCCGGCTTGGGGGCCGCGGACTCGGCGCGCGGGCCGGGCTTGGGGGCCCCGCCCTTCTTGCCGCCGTCACTTCCGTTGTTGAAAGCTTCCTGCAGGCGTCGCACGACGGGGGCCTCTATCGTCGAGGACGCCGAACGGACGAATTCGCCCATCTCGTTGAGCTTGGCCAGGACGGCCTTGCTCTCTACTCCGAACTCCTTGGCGAGTTCGTACACCCGGACCTTCGCCACTACTCTCCTTCAGCTTCGGTCCGGGACATGGGCTCGTGCCGGACCGTTGTTAGCTCGTACTCATCGCTGCGTACTCATCAGGCGCTCATCGCAATCTCGACCTGCTTCCTCATCGCTACACAACAATGGGCCGTACACAACACGCGCAGCGCACAGCACTGCGCGCCGACCTCGGTCACTACAACCCGGAGGCCGGCCCGGACATTCCAACCCTATCGGGACGGACTCGCCGGTGGGTCGTGCGGGGTGACGCCGATCAGCGCCTCCACACGTGAAACGTCCCACCCGTCGCCGCCCGGTCCCCTCCGAAAGGCGCGTGACCACACCCGCCTGCGCTCGGCCGCTTCGAAGCAGCGCCGATCGTCGTGCAGGTAGGCACCGCGCCCCGGACGTCGACCTCGAACGTCGGGGATGACGGCCGTGCCCTCGGCCACCATCCGAACGAGGTCGGATTGGACTGCCCGCGACCGGCACCCCACACACGTGCGCGTGGGACGGTCGGGACCGTCTCCCGCAACCATATCGCGTCGAGCCATGGCCGCGACCCGATTAACCGTCCGTCGCGGCGTCGCGACCGCCCGCACCGTTCCCGCCCTCGGCCTCTTCGCGGTCCTGCGGGGTCTCCGCGTCGGAGCGGATGTCGATGCGCCAACCGGTCAGACGGGCGGCCAGGCGGGCGTTCTGGCCCTCCTTGCCGATCGCCAGCGACTGCTGGTAGTCGGGGACGATCACCCGGGCCACCCGGGCGGCCATGTCGAGGATTTCCACGGAATTGACCCGCGCCGGGGACAACGCGTTGGCGACGAACGCCGCGGGGTCGTCGGAGTAGTCGACGATGTCGATCTTCTCCCCGTGCAGCTCCGCCATGACGTTGCGCACGCGGCTGCCCAGCGGGCCGATGCAGGCGCCCTTGGCGTTGACGCCGCCCCGGTTGGAGCGGACCGCCATCTTGGTGCGGTGGCCGGCCTCACGGGCGATCGCGGCGATCTCCACGGTGCCGTCGGCGATCTCGGGGACCTCCAGCTCGAAGAGCTTGCGCACCAGGTTGGGGTGGGTGCGCGACAGGGTCACCGAGGGGCCGCGGTGGCCCTTGCGGACCTGCACCACGTAGGCGCGCAGGCGCTCGCCGTGGGTGTAGGTCTCGGTGGGCACCTGCTCCTGCGGGGGCAGCACCGCCTCGATCCGGCCCAGGTCGACCTGGACGTTGCGGGGGTCCTTGCCCTGCTGGATGATGCCCGAGACGATGTCGTGCTCGCGCCCGGCGAACTCGCCCAGGGTCAGCTCGTCCTCGGCGTCGCGCAGACGCTGGAGGATGACCTGCTTGGCGGTGGAGGTCGCGATGCGGCCGAAGTTGGTGGGGGTGCCGTCGGACTCGCCGACGACCTCGCCCTCCTCATCCAGTTCGGCCACCCACACGATGACGTGCCCGGTGGAGCGGTCGAGCTCGACCCTGGCCTTCTTGTCGGGGCCCTCTTCGCGGTGGTACGCGATCAGCAGCGCGTCCTCGATCGCCCGGGCGACCAGCTCGACGGAGATGTCCTTCTCGCGTTCCAGGCTGCGCAGAACGCTCATGTCAATGTCCACGGGGCTCCCCCTCTAGTCCGCCGCGTCGGTGTCGGCGGCACGGCGGAATTCCACCTGCACCCTGCCCTTGCCGATCTCGGCGTAGGTGTAGGTGCGGGGACGACCCTCGACGTCCAGGGTGACGCCCTCGTCGTCGGCCCCGGTGACCCGGCCGGTGACCTCGCCGCCCTCGGTGAGGGCGGCCTGCACCAGGCGCCCGCGCGAGCGGCGCCAGTGCCTGGGCAGGGTCAGCGGGCGGTCCACCCCGGGGGAGGTGACCTCCAGGACGTAGGGCAGTTCGCCCATGACGTCGGAGGACTCCAGGGTCGTGTCGACCTCCTGGCTGACCTCACCGACGGTGTCCAGGTCCACCCCGTTCTCGGAGTCCACGACCACGCGCAGGACCCGGCGCTTGCCCGCCGGTGTCAGCTCGACGGCCTCCAGGTCCAGCCCGGCCGCGGCCAGGACGGGTTCCAGCAGCTCGGCGATGCGCTCTTCGCGCGCCTGCGCTCCCATGTGGTGTGCCCCTTCAAGGCGAGAATCCCGCCCGCGCGGCCGTCGGGCCGGTGTACGGGGCGGTCCAGCTCTGTACGTAAGTCTTCGACTGGTGGGTCCGTTCCCCGATGGGGACGCGAACCGGCCGCGCGTCGCGTACGACGGCGGTCGTGGTGCAAGGGTATCCACACCCGGACCCTTTCCAGGTCGCCGTCCGTGGCGGGGGCGCGTCGCCGTGTGCCCCGGCGGGCCCGCAGGCCCTGCCCCGCAAGGGGTGTGGACGGGGAGCGGTCCCGGCGCCGGGCGTGGAAAGATGGGAGTACGAGAGCGGGAGCCGGGTGCGTCCGGTGCCGAGGGCGGCACGGGGCGGGGTCCGGGGCACGGAGGGAGAGCGCGTGGGCGAGGTCGGGGTCAGCCGCCGTACGGTCCTGGGCGCGGTGGTGGCGGGCGCGGCGGTCGCCGGTACCGCCGGGCTGAGCGGGTGCGGCGGGGCCGACTGGTACCCGGCCGACGTGACCCCCGACGAGCACGTGGTCCGTTCGCTGCTGTGGGAGAAGGAGCTGGTCACGGCCCGCTACGCCGCGGCGATCGAGACCGGGTCCGCCCCGGCCGACCTGCTGGAGCGGTTGCGCGCCCACCACCTGGAGCACGTGGACGCGCTGACGGCGGCGCTGCCCGAGGGCTCGGTGGCGGCGCCGGGGGCGCGGGAGGCCGCGGACCCCTCGGAGCGGCCGACGGACCCGGCCCCGGGCACCGCGCCCGACGCCGAGGGGCTGCGGGTGCTGGAGGCCTCGGCCGCGGCGGCCCGGATCGACCAGGCGGCGGCGGTGTCCGATCCCGGCCTGGCGCAGCTGATCAGCGGTATCGGTGCCTGCGAGGCCGTGCACGCCCACCTGCTGGCGCGCGCGTGACCGGCCGGGCGATGGACGGAGCGGTGGAAGGTGGCGATGGCCGGTGAGTGACGCGGACCTGTCCGTCGAGGCGGTCGACGACGGCCCCGAGGCGCTGGCCCTGGCCCTGGCGGCCGAGCACGCGGCGGTGTACGGGTACGAGTTCGCGGGCGGGGCCGGGGACGACCTCGACTACCGCACCCGGGCCAAGGAGGCGGCGCTGGTGCACAAGGCGCAGCGTGACGAACTGCACGCGCTGTCGGTGGCCGCGGGGGTGGAGCCGACGCCCGCGCTGGCGACGTACCCCCTGCCCGGGGAGCGCGACAACGCCTCCCTGGACGCCTTCCTGCTGGGGCTGGAGGAGGCGGCGGCCCGCGCCTACGCGTGGCTGTCGGCCGCCCGCGGCACCGACCTGCGCACCGCCGGCGCCCGCGGCCTCCAGGAGGCGGCGGTGCGGGTGGTGGAACGCGGCGGGGAGCCCGGCGCGCTGCCAGGGTTCGAGGGAGCCTAGGGGCGGATCCCGAACAGGAACAACGCGCGAACGGCCCCGCCCGGAGGATTCGATCTCCTCCGGGCGGGGCCGTCGTCGCGGGGTCAGCCGCGGCAGGCGGCCACGGTGCGCTCGACGATCGCGTCCAGGGCGACCTCCTCGCGCTCGCCGGTGGCGCGGTCGCGCAGCTCCACCACACCGTCGGCCAGGCCGCGGCCGATGATGACGGCGGTGGGCACGCCCAGCAGCTCGGCGTCGGTGAACTTCACGCCCGGCGAGACGCCCTTGCGGTCGTCCACCAGCACGCGCAGCCCGCGGGCCTCCAGCTCGCCGGCGACGCGCAGCGCCTCCTCGATCTGGTCGCCCTTGCCGGTGCCGATGACGTGCACGTCGGCCGGGGCGATCTCGCGCGGCCAGACGATGCCCTTGTCGTCGTGGGACTGCTCGACGACCGAGGCCACCACCCGGGAGACGCCGATGCCGTAGGAGCCCATGGTGATGCGCTTGGGCTTGCCGTCCGGGCCCAGGGCGTCGACCTGGAAGGCGTCGGCGTACTTGCGGCCCAGCTGGAAGATGTGGCCGATCTCGATGCCGCGCGCGGTGTACAGGGTGCCCCGCCCGTCCGGGGAGGGGTCGCCGTCGCGGACCTCGGCGACGTCGATGACGCCGTCCGGGGTGAAGTCGCGCCCGGCCACCAGGTCGATGACGTGGTGGTCGGCCCGGTCGGCGCCGGTCACCCAGGCGGTGCCGGTGACCACGCGCGGGTCGACCAGGTAGCGGACCTTGTTGTCGAGCAGCGCGCGGGGACCGATGTAGCCCTTGGCCAGGAACGGGTTGGCGGTGAAGTCCGCCTCGTCCAGCAGCGCCACCTCGGCGGGCTCCAGGGCGGCCTCCAGGCGCTTGAAGTCCACCTCGCGGTCGCCGGGCAGGCCGACGGCCAGCAGCTCCCACTCGTCCGAACCCGGCACACGGGTCTTGACCAGGACGTTCTTGAGGGTGTCGGCCTCGGTGAAGTCGCGGCCCAGGTCCAGCTCGTTGAGCAGGTCGACGAGGGTGCGGATGGTGGCGGTGTCCGGGGTGTGGTGGACCTTCGCCTCGGGCAGCCCCTCGACCGGCAGCGCGGCGGGGGCCGGGATGGTGACCGCCTCGACGTTGGCCGCGTAGTCCGACCCCGTGCTGCGCACGAAGGTGTCCTCGCCGGTGGGCGCGACCGCGAGGAACTCCTCGGAGGCCGAGCCGCCCATGGCACCGGAGGTGGCCTTGACGATGACGTACTCCAGGCCCAGCCGGTCGAAGATCCGGATGTAGGCGGCGCGGTGCTTGTCGTAGGACTCCTGGAGCCCCGCATCGTCGATGTCGAAGGAGTAGGAGTCCTTCATGTGGAACTCGCGGCCGCGCAGCACGCCCGCCCGGGGCCGGGCCTCGTCGCGGAACTTCTCCTGGATCTGGTACAGGATGACCGGGAAGTCCTTGTAGGAGGAGTACTCGCCCTTGACCAGGAGGGTGAAGACCTCCTCGTGGGTGGGGCCGAGCAGGTAGTCGGCGCCCTTGCGGTCCCGGAGGCGGAACAGGGTGTCGCCGTACTCCTCCCAGCGGCCGGTCGCCTCGTAGTACTCCTTGGGCAGCAGCGCGGGCAGCAGCAGCTCCTGGCCGCCCATAGCGTCCATCTCCTCGCGCACCACGCGGGCGACGTTCTCCAGGACGATCTTGCCCAGGGGCAGCCAGGAGTAGACGCCGGGGGCGGCGCGGCGCACATAGCCGCCGCGGACCAGCAGCTTGTGGCTCGGCACCTCGGCGTCCGCCGGGTCCTCACGCAGGGTGCGCAGGAACAGGGTCGACATCCGCAGTAGCACGGCCACTCCTCGGTGAACGCGCCCCGACGGGGCGCGGGTATCGGAACAACTCGAAAGAACAGGGGAACCCCAGGCTAGCGCCACCGGAGGGCGCGGCGCGCGGCGATTCCCCGACCTGTGGACGACTACGCTGGGTGCCGCATCGGAACGACGGGACGGGGACATGGGCGGACGCGGGACACGGGACGACGACGAGGTCATCGGGGCGCCGGGCATGGAGCTGCTGGCCGACGCCGACCGTTCCGAATCGTGGTTCCTGGTGGTGGGCGGCACCCCGCAGTCCCACGTGGACCTGTCGGACCCCGAGCACCTGGACTTCTCGTACGTGCGGCGGATCGCGCACGCCGCCGACCTGGTCGCCCCGGCCCGGGAGCCGGTCGACGCCCTGCACCTGGGCGCCGGCGCGCTCACCCTGGCCCGCTACATCGCGCACACCCGCCCGGGCTCGCGGCAGCGGGCGGTGGACGTGGACGCCCCGCTGGTGGACCTGGTGCGGCGGCGGCTGCCGTGGGACCGGCGGGCGCAGCTGCGGGTGGGCATCGGCGACGCCCGGGAGTGGATCTCGGCCCGGCACGACGCGAGCGCCGACCTCATCGTGTCCGACGTCTTCGCGGGGGCGCGTACCCCGGCCCGCCTGACGTCGGTGGAGTTCTACGCCGAGGCCGCCCGGGTGCTGCGCCCCGGCGGGCTGCTGGCGGTGAACGTGGGCGACGGCGGCGCGCTGGCGCACACCCGCGGCCAGGTCGCGACCGTCCGGGAGGTGCTGCCGCACGTGGCGCTGTCGGCGGAGCCGGGCGTGCTGCGCGGGCGCCGGTTCGGCAACCTGGTGCTGACCGCCTCCCACGGGCCGCTGCCGGAGGACGAGCTGTCCCGGCGCGCGCACCGCGACCCGGAGATGGCCCGGCTGCTCTCCGGCGGGGAGCTGGACCGGTTCGTGTCCGGCCGCGCCCCGGTGCGCGACGCCGACGCGGTCGACTCCCCCGCCCCGCCCGACGACGTCTTCTGACCGGTCGGGCCCCGGCGTCGGGCGCCCGCCTACTCCCCGGGGAGTAGGCGCGGGGCGCGATCGCCTCCCGAGGGGGGACGGAAACCCTTGCGCGCCCGCCGTACCGTCGAGGGTGTGACAGCACTACCGCGCCCCACGCGCACCGATGTATGGATCGCCCTGAGCCTGTTCGTCCTGTCGGCGGGGAGCACGCTCACGATCCAGCTGGTGGATCCGCGGCCCGACGTCACCGACCCGTGGCCGTGGGGGTACGCGGTCATCGCGGCCGCCGCGCTGCCGCTGCTGTGGCGCACCGCGTTCCCGCAGCCGGTGGCGCTGGTCTCGGTGACCGCCGCGACGGTCTACTACCCGCTGGGGTTCCCCGACGGCGTGGTCATGGCCTGTACCGCCGTGATGCTCTACACCCTGGTCCGGTGGGGGTACCGCACGTTCGGGTGGACGCTGGGAGCGGTGCAGTTCGCCGCGCTCAACGGATACGAGCTGGTGTTCAGCGGCGCGTTCCGGGCCGAGGCGCTCGGCATCATCGGCTGGGTGCTGGTCCTGCTGTGCGCGGGCGAGGTGATGCGCTGGCGGAGCGAGTACCAGAAGGCGGACCGGGAGCGGCGGGCCGAGGCCGACCGCACCCGGGAGGAGGAGCTGCTGCGGCGGGCCTCCGAGGAGCGGCTGCGGCTGGCGCGCGACGTCCACGACACGGTCGCGCACAACATCTCGCTCATCAACGTGCAGGCCGGCACCGCCCTGTACCTGATGGAGAACGAGCCGGAGCGGGCCTCCCAGGCGCTGGCGACCATCAAGCAGACCAGCAAGGACACCCTGGTGGAGCTGCGCGCCATCCTCGGTGTGCTGCGGGCGGCGGACGAGGGTGCCCCGCGCTCCCCCGTCGCCGGGGTCGACCGGATCGACGAGGTGGCCGAGGCCGCCCGCGGTGCCGGGATCGCGGTGGAGGTCAAGGTCACCGGCACCCCCGTGCGGCTGCCGGTGGGCACCGACTCCGCCGCCTACCGCACCGTGCAGGAGGCGCTGACCAACGTGGTGCGCCACGCGGAGGCGGACCGGGCGACGGTGCTGGTCGACTACCTCCCCGACGCGGTGGTCGTGGAGGTGGCCGACGACGGGCGGGGCACGCTGGGCGTGCCCGCCGCGGGCAACGGGATCACCGGTATGCGCGAGCGGGCCGCCCTGGTCGGCGGCACGGTGGACGCGGGCCCGCGGGAGGGTGGAGGATTCCGGGTGCGGGCCCGGCTGCCGATCGCGGGTTCGGACGAATCACGGGTTCCGGCGAACGAACGGGGTGAACGTTGATCCGCGTACTGCTGGCCGACGACCAGGCGCTGGTGCGGGCCGGTTTCCGCGCCCTGCTGGACAGCGCGGACGACATCCAGGTGGTGGCCGAGGCCGCCGACGGCGAGGAGGCGGTGCGGCTGGCCCGCGCCGAACGCCCCGACGTGGTCCTCATGGACATCCGCATGCCCGGGGTGGACGGCCTGGCCGCGGCCGCGCGCATCATCGCCGAGCCCGCCCTGGCCGCGACCCGGATCGTCATCCTGACCACGTTCGACCTGGACGAGTACATCTTCGAGGCGCTGCGGTCGGGGGTGAGCGGGTTCCTGGTCAAGGACACCGAGCCGCGCGACCTGCTCCAGGCCGTGCGGGTGGTGCACGGGGGCGAGGCGCTGCTGTCGCCCGGGATCACCCGGCGGCTGATCTCCGACTACACCAGCCGTCCGCGCGCGAACCCCGAGCCCGCGCCGCTGCTGAACGGCCTCACCGACCGGGAGCGGGAGGTCGTGGCGCTGGTGGGCCGGGGCCTGTCCAACGAGGAGATCGCCGGAGAGCTGGTGCTCAGCCCCGCCACCGCCAAGACGCACGTCAGCCGCGCCATGGTCAAGCTGGGCGTGCGCGACCGGGCGCAGCTGGTGGTGCTCGCCTACGAGTCGGCGCTGGTGACCCCGGGCTGGACCGGGGACCGCGCCCCCTAGGGGTTCCCCGTAGCCCTCGGGGAGTAGGGCCCGGGGGCCGGCTACCGCGGGGGGAGACGGGCGAAAGCCCTCCGGTGGACGATGCCGGGCGCCGGACCTTCGCCGGATGCTTCTCGTGATTCCCGACGACGATCACGAGGCCCTGCGATGTTCGACGATCCCCTCCTCCTGGCGCGGTTGCAGTTCGCGTTCACGGCGGCGACGCACTTCATGTTCGTGGCCCTGACCCTGGGCCTGGCCCCCTACATCCTCGTCGCCCAGCTGCGGGCGACCCTGTCCGGCGACCGGGCGCGGATGTCCGCGGTCCGCTTCTGGGGCGGGCTGTACCTGGTCAACTACGGCATGGGCGTGCTGTCCGGGCTGGTCATGGAGCTCCAGCTGGCGCTCAACTGGAGCGGCCTCCAGGAGATGTACGGCTACTCCTTCGGGGCGCCGCTGGCCCTGGAGACGATGACGGCGTTCTTCATCGAGTCCACGTTCCTGGGGCTGTGGATCTTCGGGTGGGACCGGATGGGCCGCTGGGCGCACCTGGGGTGCTTCGCGGTGGTGACCGCGACGGCGTACATGTCGGCCTGGTGGGTGCTGGTGTCCAACGGGTTCCTGCGCAACCCGGTGGGCTTCGAGATGGTGGACGGGGTCGCGCACCTGACCGACCCGGTGGCGCTGATGGCCAACCCGGCGGCGACGATGGCGTTCGGGCACATCGTGACCGGCGCCCTGCTGGTGGGCGCGGCGGTGATCATCGCGACCAGCGCCTACCACCTGCGGCGGGGGAACGACCCGCAGCGGATGTTCTCGCGCGGCATGGCCTACGGGGCGATCGTCATGTGCGTCCTGCCGATCCCGGTGGCGGGGTTCGGCGGGGTGCAGTTCCAGCTGTTCGGCCAGGACCCGCCGACCAGCGGCCAGACCTACACCGCGGCGGAGATCGAGGCCGTCGAGGCGGCCGCGGGCGGGATCGCCAAGTCCGTGGGCGGGGCCGCGGAGATCTTCATGGTGGTCATGTGGACCCTGATGTTCCTGCTGGGCCCGGTCCTGCTGCTGGGCTGCGTGGTGGCCTGGCTCGCCAGGGGCGCACGGCCGCTGCGGTGGGCGCTGTACCCGCTGGCCGCCGTGCCCTTCCCGCCCTACCTGGCGAGCATCGGCGGGTGGGTGTTCCGGGAGACCAACCGCCAGCCGTGGGCGGTCGTGCACCACCTGACCACCGCCGACGCGGTGACGCCGATGTCGCCGGCGGCCGCGGCGGTCTCCTTCGGACTGTTCACTCTGGCGTTCGCGCTGCTGGGCGGCACGACCTGGTGGCTGCTGGTGCGGTTCGCCCGGCGGGGCCCCGGGGGCGGCCCGCTGGCCGAACGCCGTGATGACGACCCCGATCCCGCGGAGTCCTCCGCCCCCGTCCCCACGTTCTGAACGGAGCCGTGCCATGTCGGACGTCCTGACCTCCCTGTCCTCTCTTCTGCTCGCCCTGTTCGTCGTCGGCTACCTGGTGCTGGCCGGGGCCGACGTGGGGCTGGGCATGCTGATGCCGCGCGTGGCGCGCGGCCCCGCCCAGCGGCGCCGGGTGGTGGCCGCGATCGCCCCCTACTTCCTGGCCACGGAGGTGTGGCTGGTGTCCCTGGTGGGGGTGCTGGCCGGGCTGTTCCCGTCGGTGGAGCACCACGTGGTGGCGCGGCTGTGGCCGGTGCTGGTGGTGCTGGCGGCCGGGCTGCTGGTGCGCGACGCGGGCCTGTGGCTGCGCTCGCGGGTGCCGGGCGCGGGGTGGGCGGCGCTGTGGGACGGCGCCGTCGTCGCGGGCAGCTGGGCGCTGGCCCTGTCCTGGGGCTGGATCCTGGCGTCGCTGATCGCCGGGGAGCCGGGGGTCTCCCTGTTCACGGTCGCGTGCGCGCTGACCGTGGCGCTGCTGTTCGCGCTGCGGGGCGCGGCCTTCGGGGCCGAGCGGCTGGTCGGCGAGGCCGACGCCGAGAGCGCGGACGTGGCCGCCCGGGACACCCGCCGGCTCGCCCTGGCCGCCCTGGCCGGGACCCTGGTCACCGGGGCGGCCGTCCCGCTGTCGGGCGCCGGGGTGGGCGCTGCGGCGCTGGTGCCGGCCGTGGTGCTGGCGGCCGCCCTGGCGGCGACCGCGGGCCTGTCCGGCCCGATGCTGTCGCGGCACACCTCTGCGGTGGCGATCGCCGTGCCGGGCGTGCTGGTGGCGGTGGCGGGCGACCTGCCGGTGTCCCCCGTTCCGGACACGACCGCGGTGCTGGTCTGGTCGGTGCTGGCCCCCGCAATTCCGGTCATGCTCATCGGCCAGGTTTGGCTCTACCGAATGACGCGTCGACCGAGCCGTTCCGCGGGTTTCTTCGCCTGAGTCCGACCCCCTCAGGCCGGTGGGGTCGGCCCCCGCGGCCCGCGGGCGTGTCGGTCAGGATTCGTCAAGGACCCCGTCTCGGATTGGAAAAGCCCGGCCCCGGGCACGTCATCTGTCGGGAACCGCGCCGCCCGGGCGCGGTGGACCGGACTTCGGACCGATCCGAGGAGGGAACATGACCCACCCCTTGACCACTCCCCCGAGCGCCTGCGGTTGCGGTTCGGGCTGTGGCTGCGGCTGCCAGAACGGCGGCTCGTGCGCCTGCGGCGGCAACTGCCACTAGGGCCTGTTCTGGGTTTTGATCACGGTTCGGGCACTCGCCCCCCGGGCGAGGGCCCGAACCGGTAAACCAGACCCATGGCACGCGGCGACCTCACCGACGACGAATGGGACCTGATCGGACCGCACCTGCCCCTGGGCACCCGCGGACCCATCCCCGACCTGCGCAGCTACTTCAACGCCATCATGTGGCGGTTCCGCACCGGCGCACCCTGGCGCGACGTTCCCGAACGCTACGGCTCCTGGTCCACCATCTACGACCGGTTCCGCCTATGGGCCTCCACCGGCCTGTTCCAACACCTCATGGACGAGATGACCGCCCACGCCGCCGCCCGCGGCGACGTCGACCTGGACCTGGTCGGCGTGGACTCCACCATCACCCGCGCCCACCACCACGCCGCGGGCATGCACGTGGACCCCGACCTACTGGACGACCTCGACAAGGCCCTGGCCGAGGAAAAGGGGATCCGAGAACAGAACGACACGACGTCATAGACCCCACCGCCCAGGAGACGGCCGGGACCGAGCGAGCACGGCGCCGTGCGCTGCGGCGCCGCCGCAGAGCACGGTGCAAGGCCGCCGACCTGGGCCGGTCCCGGGGCGGGCTGACCAGCAAGATCCACCTCGCGGCCGACAGGCGCTGCCGCCCGCTGTCGATCGTGCTCACCCCCGGCCAGGCCGCGGACAGCCCCCGCTTCATCCCGGTGATGGACAAGATCAGGGTCCGCGGCCCGGTGGGCCGCCCCCGGACCCGGCCCGGGGCGGCGGCCGGGGACAAGGCCTACTCCTCCCGCGCCAACCGCGCCTACCTGCGCAGGCGCGGCATCAAAGCGGTGATCCCGGAAAAGGCCGACCAGGCGGCCAACCGCAAGAGGAAGGGATCGGCCGGGGGCCGACCGGTCGGCCACG
>NZ_JBJJBV010000594.1:0-237 GCF_045446735.1 Nocardiopsis protaetiae | reverse complement strand
CCCTCGCCCCCGGCCACCACCAGGGTGTCGATCCGCCCCACCTCCTCCAGCGCCACCGACGGCACCAGACCCAACCCGCTGGACGCCACCACCGCACTCCCGCCCAGCGACCCCACCCGCACCCGGTAGTCCGCCCCCGGCGCCCGGGACGCCCCCGCGAACACCTCCAGCGGCCCCGTCACATCCAGGCTCTGCACCCCGTCGAAGACGACGATCACGACCTCGTGTCCCATGCCC
>NZ_JBJJBV010000593.1:0-243 GCF_045446735.1 Nocardiopsis protaetiae | reverse complement strand
CCCCCACCCCAGGAACCGAGGGCCACCCACCCAACCCGGGCCCCTTAGCCCCAGCCGGAGAACGTCGCGCCTCCCCTCGCCGCAGGGGTGAGGGCCGCAGTGGTGCTCCCCGCCCCGGCTCCAGGGGGTTTCCCACCCGACCGGGACCTCAGCCCCAGTCCCATCCCCCTCTTGGAGCCCTTAGCCCCAGCCGGAGTGCGTTGTGCCTTCCTCGCCGCAGGGGGTGAGGGCCGCGGGAGGCCT
>NZ_JBJJBV010000592.1:0-271 GCF_045446735.1 Nocardiopsis protaetiae | reverse complement strand
TGGCGGGGTGCACGCACAGCCACCCGACGGTGTTGGCCCGCTCCCGCCGGCCCCGACGTGCTGCCACCAACGGGGTGCGCCCCCTGCGGCCCCAGGTGCGACGGGTGGGCGGGGACGTGCTCGCACCGCACTCATCGGCGAAGACGATCCACGCCCCGGAGGTCTCAGCGTCCTCTTTTGGCCCGGGGCCACACCTGGGTGCGCCACCGGTCGACCTCTTCCTCATCGCGTTCGGCGGCCCGCGTCGCGGGCACCTGGTGGGAGAAGCCCA
>NZ_JBJJBV010000591.1:0-350 GCF_045446735.1 Nocardiopsis protaetiae | reverse complement strand
GCCAGAGGCCGCAGGGACGCCAGAGGCCGCAGGGATGCCAGAGTCGGAAGGACCTCCCGAAGGCATAGGCGCCGGGGAGCTCCCCGGGACCTCGGCCGCCCACGAAACCGCCGGACCCAGGCCGCCGCAGCACCTGACACCCCCTGTGTCTGGGGAGGGCGATCGGGGCGGGGGTTACTACGTCTGTGGTCGGGCTTTCAAGCGAGGTCTGAGCTTGAGATTTAACCTGTGCCCTCGGCCGGCTCGCTGAGCCGGGCGGGGATTTCGGCGTTCAGCAGACAACGAAGCGGCCCCGGGGAGATCATGTGCGCTGTCGACACGCCGATGACACCACCCCGAGGCCACGAACA
>NZ_JBJJBV010000590.1:0-394 GCF_045446735.1 Nocardiopsis protaetiae | reverse complement strand
GTTAAGCCCCGGTCTTTCACAGCAGACGCGACACGCCGCCTACGAGCTCTTTACGCCCAATAATTCCGGACAACGCTCGGACCCTACGTATTACCGCGGCTGCTGGCACGTAGTTAGCCGGTCCTTATTCCCCACCTACCGTCAACCCCGAGAGAACCCGGGGCCTGCGTGAGTGGTAAAAGAGGTTTACAACCCGAAGGCCGTCATCCCCCACGCGGCGTCGCTGCGTCAGGCTTTCGCCCATTGCGCAATAGTCCCCACTGCTGCCTCCCGCAGGAGTCTGGGCCGTGTCTCAGTCCCAGTGTGGCCGGTCGCCCTCTCAGGCCGGCTACCCGTAATCGCCTTGGTAGGCCGTTACCCCACCAACAAGCTGATAGGCCGCGAGCCCATCCCC
>NZ_JBJJBV010000059.1:0-31623 GCF_045446735.1 Nocardiopsis protaetiae | reverse complement strand
CCTCGCAGAACCAGTCCTGGGCTTCCTTGTCCTGCTTCTCCTTGCGGTCGGCGGGCCGCTCCGGGTCCAGGTCGACGACCTGGGCCTGGAGGGCGGCTCCGTCGACGGGCAGGTACACCCGGAGGCCGTAGTCGACGGCGGCCTCGTCGGCTCCGGACAGGGGAACCACGAGTTCGCCGGTCGTGTCCAGGATGTCGTCCGCCTCCTCGTGGACGTCGCAGTCGATGGCGCGCAGGGCGGCGGTGATGCGTTCGACCGCGGCGGTCCTGGCGCGTTCGCGGTCGGCTCGGGCGACGGCGGCCCGGACCTCCCCGGCGAGGTCCTCGGGACGGTCGGCCTCGCGGATCCTGCGCCGCAGGTCCTCGCGTTCGGCCGCGGGCGCCCGAGTGGCCGCGGCCGCCAGTTCCTCCCGGGTGCGCAGCCGCCGTTCCCGGGCCGTCCTGGTGTTGACCGAGCGCGAGAGGCTGCCGAGCAGTACCGACTCCCGGGTGGCGAAGGCGGTGCGGGAGAGTGTGGGGGCGTCCGCGGCCATCGCGGCCAGGCGGGCGCCGATGATCTCGATGTCGGCCTCGTCGATCCGCTCGGCCTCCTTGTCGACCAGCTTCCGGCACCGTTCGAGCACCCGGGCGTTGGCCTCGGCGTCCGCGGCCCGGGAGGCCGCGGCTCCGGGGGCGGGCCGCGCGGTGCCCGTGCCCGCGGCGCGCACCGGCGCCGGAGCGCCTGCGGTGCGGGCGATCCGGGCGCCGACCGCCTCGGCCCGGAGCCGGGTGAGGGCCTCCCGGGTGCGGGTGAGCTCCTCCCGCGCGCGGGCGCAGGAGGCGACGATCGCCTCGTCGGAGTCGGTGTCGTCGGGCACGGCGATCGTGTCGGGGTCCGACGCGGCCGTGGGGCGCCCGCCGAAGGCCCGCAGTTCGGTGCGCGCCTGGGTGAGTTCGGCGCGTACCGCCTCCACCCGGGTCGCGGCCTCGGTGACGGTGAGGGCACGGCCGTCGATGAGGACCGTTCTCACCGGAGGGGAGAAGTCACCCGAGTATGCGCTGCTCAACCCGCTCCGCTCTCTGCTCGTGGCGCCACGGACGGTGGGCCGCACAAGACCGCGTTGAAGAAGGGTCCCGTAAAGGGCATTCGCCTAAGACCCCCGATGATCAGCCATATTATCCTCAGCACACCAGAAGAGAAAATTCGACCAGCAGAAAGGGGTGAAACATACCAGGCGTCACACAAGCGACTCCAAGAACAAACCTCCCATAAGCACCATTATTCAACTTGTTTCATAAAGCCCTCCCACCTGCCGATACGCTTCCCTCGAAATCGCCGAATCCACTGGAAAGCACACGAACATGTCCCAAGCCCTCAGAACCGTGGAACGGTTCTGCAAGGAACACCCGGTTCTGGCGGAGGCCGTCAAGGACCGTCCCGAGCTGGAACGCCTGTTCCTGGAGCTGGAGCGCCGGGCCCGGGAGCGGAGCCTGCGGGAGGAGGACCTGGCCGATCTCCACCGGCGCCTGGAGCGTGCACGCGACAAGGGCGACCACCGGGGCAACGGTGAGGACCCCCGGGACCACACCGGCGGCCTGCCGGGGCTGGCGGCCACCCTGGCGCCGCCCTCGGAGTTCGTCTGCCCCGGTCCCGGCCGCCCGTGCACCCGCACCGAGGCCACCAACCCCATACTGGAGTCCCGCCCGATGTGCGCCCTGGCCGGCCTGAGCATGCCCAGACGGGCCCGGGCCCTGTGAACCTGCTCCTGGCCGAGCTCGGCAAGAAGGGCGCCGAGCACTGGTGGTCCCTGCTGGCCCTGCCCGGGGTGCTCTTCCTGCTCGCCGTCGCGGGCAGCGCCTCGGTCGGATTCGTCGGGACGGACCTGCTCACCGACGTCCGCGCGGCGCCGACCGCGCTCACCGAGCTCGAAGGGCGGGCCCGGGGCCTGGCCGGCTCCACCACGGTGGTGGTGGTCGTGCTGGTCGCCATCGCCCTGGCGGGGCATGCCGCCGCAGTGGCCGCGCGCTTTCTGTCGCTGCTGGTACGGGCGGTGTGGCTGTCCACCGCCTCGCTGCCGGAGAAGCCCGAGGAACCGGAGACGCCGGAGGCGCCGGAGAAACCCGAGACGCCGGAGAAGCCTGAGAAACCGGGGACATCCGAGAAACCCGAGACACCGGAGAAGCCGGAGAAGAACGACGCCCGGCGCCGGTGGACCCCGGGCCGGGTGTGGGACCGGGTCGAGCCGAGACGGCGGGCCATCCGGCGGAGGCAACGGCGCTGGGACGGCAGAGCGAACGACCTCATCGCGCAGAACCGCGTGTCACTCGTCCGCCCCCGCCGGCCCACCTGGATGGGCGATCGCATGGAGGCCCTGGCCAGGCGGGTGTACACCGACTACGGGCTGGACGTCTCGTGGACGTGGCCCCGGCTGGTGCTGCTGCTGCCCGACCGCCCGGTGGAGATGGTCGACGGCTGCCGCGCCGACCTGGACCGCGCCGTCCTGCTGGGCGGCTGGGGCGTGCTCTACCTGGCCGCCGCCCCCGTGATCGCCCTGGTCTCACCGGCCTGGTGGATCCCCGCCGCCGTCGGGGTGATCTGCCTGGTCACCGCCTGGCGGCAGGCGCGGTCGGCCGTGGACAACCTGGCCACGCTGGTGGAGTCGTGCTACGACCTCTACCACCGCGAACTCCTGCGGGCCTTCCCCGGTACCGGCCCCGCCGAGCAGGAGGCGTTCGACAGCGTTCACGGACTCGATCTCACCGTGCTCTTCCGCAAGGGCCGGTGAGGCCCCGCCGGGCCGCGCCGCTCCGTGACGCGGACCGGCGCGGACCCTAGACCAGCGACACCGTGAACCCCGTGTCCGTGCCCGGCGACCACAGCGCCGACACCGGCCGCTCCGTGAGCGGTGTCAGCCCCGCGGCGCCCAGCAGGTCGCCCTCGTAGTGCAGGAATTCGGCCCGGTGCAGCGGCCAGGGCCGGTGGTCGGCGCGCAGCCACCAGGTGCGCCCCAGGTGGCGGGTGTGCAGCCCCCAGCGCGCGGTGAGGAAGTGCTCCAGCGGGCCGGGGTGCTCCAGCGGTTCGCCCGCCCGGACCGCCCAGCGGCCCCGGGCGCCGCCGGGGGCGCGCCGGCGCACCGCACCGGCCCGCACACCCTCCCGCCCCCGCACCAGGGAGATGTCGGACCACATGTAGGGGAGCCCGGTGAGCGCCCGGGCCGCCACCACCGCGTGTGCGGCGTCGGCGTCCATGCTCAGGAACACGACCCCGCGGCGGCCGTGCCGGTCCACCGAGTACACCCGTACGTTCACCTCGTCGAACCCGCCGAGGGGCACCCCGGCCGCGGCGTTGACCGGCATCCGGAACGCGACCAGGCCCGCGTGGGCGACCCCGCCGAGCAGGTCGGGCCGGGTGCCGGCGGGCAGCAGCGGGGCCACCTGCGCGGGGTCGACCGGCCAGTGCAGGAAGACGACGTCGCTCCAGCGCTGGCGCAGCAGGACCGGCCGCGGCCGCACCCGCGGGGACTCGGGCGGCAGCTCGGGTACCTCGGCCGCCGCACCCCGCCGTCCGCCACCGCGCACCGGACCCTCCCGCCTCGTCAGGCCGGGGCTCCCCCGACCGCTTCCAGTGTGGCCCCTCCCGAAAACGGCGACCGCCCGCCCACCCGGTACCCGCGGTGGCGCAGGGTCTCCACCGGGCCCTCCTGGGTGAGCTCCACCATCGCCTCGCGCACCGGCGTCGCGGAGACCCCGAGCCGCTCGGCGAGGGCGGGCGCCGAGTGGATCCGGCCCGGCTCCGGCTTCTCGGCCACCATCGCCTCGCGCAGTGCGTCGACCACCCGTGAGCGCAGGCTCGGACGCTCGGGAAGGGGCTCCGGGAGGCCGGGGAAAAGGCGGGCTCGGGGGCGGGCGGCGGGGTTCTGTGAACAGGTCGGCGATTGGCGGTGCGATTCCCCGAGGGCCTTTCCGCCGCTTCTCTGCGTGGACGGATCGGGCCCGGGGAAAGCGCATGTCAGGGAACTTCGAAAACAGCCGACACCCGGCCGCGCGCCGACCCCGACCGCCGCGGCCGTGGCCGGGCCCGCGGGCCGCTCCTGCCCAGGGCTCCCCCGCCGCGGGCCGCGTTCCGGCCGGGGTGGGCACCCCTCGCGGCGGACGGCTCCCCCTGCCGCACCGCGCCTGCGTGCCCGGTGCACCGCGGCACGGGCGTCCGCGCCGGGGCGCTCCGGCGGGGGCCGACCGCGCCGCCGGCGGCCCTGCCGCGGAACGGGATCCCGACCAGGACACCAGAAAGAAGAAAGTTACTGGTGTCCGTTTCCCCACCCCTTCCCCGCACCGCTCCTTCTCCAGAGATATCCGTTTTTCTCTGGAGAAATCAAAAGGCCGCAGACCCTCCGACTCCGCAAAATAACACTTCCTGACATAACAACATCACCTGGAGTGATTTCGGACAGTCCGCGGGGTATCAATTTGTCAGTAAACGTCACCGGAAGCGAAAATCGGAAAGGAGGTGAAGAGTGGGCCGCCCGACCGCGGCCCGATCACGCAGGAGGGCCGCCCCGGCGGACCCCGCGAACCTCTGCCTGCCCAGCGAAGGGTGTCGCGGCGATCCGCACCGAAGCGGCCCCACCGGACCGGTGAGGGTCCGGGTTCTCACAGGTTCCCCGGTCACGGACCGTCTGACAAGGGTGAGGACCGTTCCGCGCGAGCGCTCCGGCCGACCGTCGAGGACACCCCCGTGCATTCCCGTGCCTCAAGAGACTGCCCCCGCCCCACCGGCCACACGGCTCCCGTCGGGATCGAGGACCGTTATCAGTCCCGAACCGACCACGGAGCGCATCCCTGTCCAGTCCGAGCAGTCCGAAAGGGGCGACCATGACCGCATCGCCGCCCGCCCGACCTCCCGAGCGACCCGACTCCGACGGCCGGATCAGCCTCCGCGTCGCCGTCATCGCGACGCTGGGCGTCCTGTCCGGGGCCGTGGCCGGGTCCCTGACCTGGCTCGCCCACGACAACGTCGCGAACGCAGTCCTCGTGGGTCTGGGCACCATCGCGGCCGCGTACGTGTTCTTCCAGCGGATCATCCACTGAGGAACCCGCGCGGGGAGCCGGGCCCCGGCGTGCACCGTCCTGTGCGCCGGGGCCCTCCCCTGCCCGGCCCGGCCGCGCACCTCGTTCGCATCGAGGGGGTCCGAGCTTCGGCGCCGCTGCCCGCCCCCGCGGCCCGACCCCGCCCCGGCACCCGGCCTCAGGGCTCGTCGGTCTCCAGGGGGTCCGCGTGCCCGGCCCGGACGCGCCGGGCCACCTCGCCGAACCCGCCCCGTTCCAGGACCGCCACCTGGTCGCGGACGAAGGCGTCGCGTTCGGGGCCCGGGGTGAGGGAGTCGATCATGCCGCGCAGGATGGCCACCTGGACGTCCCGCTCGGTGCCGGCGTGGTCGTCGTCCTCGGCAGGCCACCAGTAGCTCTCGTACCCCTCGCCGTCCACGTCGCTGCCCGGTCCGGGCTCGACGGTGTCGTCGAGCCCGTCGAGCTCATCGAGCCCGTCGAGGCCGCCGAGGTCTTCGGCGCCGGCGTCGGCGCCGTCGGGCACCACCGGCACGGGCAGGGACACCCCGCCGGCCGCGGCGCGCGGGGGACGGGGCCCGGGGCGCGGCGCGGGCAGGGGCGCCAGGTCGTCCTCGGCGACCCGGGCGGCCTCCCGCACCACCCGGTCCTTGCGCAGGTCGGCCATGCGGCGCAGCCGCTCGGCGTCGCCCGCCGACAGCCGCAGGTCCACCTCGTCGGCCCACACCACGATGCCGCTGCCGATGACCACGTGCTCCACCGCCAGCCGAGCGGCCAGTTCGCACTCGGCCATGCCCTCGTCGGCGGGGTCGGTCTCGCGGACCAGTTCGGCGGCGCGGGTGACGACGGCCAGCACCGCCGGGCCCATGGGGTTGCGCAGCCGCAGGTCGACGGTGTTGGACCAGCGCCAGTGGACCACCGCGGAGAAGTGCAGGTCGTAGTCGTCGACGGCGCTGGGCAGGGCGATGGGTCGGATGCGCCGCCCGTCCCGGGGGCGGGCGGGGGACGCCCCGGCGGCCGGGGTGCGGCCGCCCTTACCGGCACGGTCGTCCCTCCCCGCGGGGTCGGCGCCCGTGTCGGCGCCGGCGTCCGTGCCGAGGTCGTCGGGGGCCGCGTCCAGGGCCGGACGGGGGGCGCGGACGGGGTGGCGGGCGCGCAGTTCGAGGGCGGCCGCGGCCGCCAGGACCACCGGGACGCACAGCAGGGCCCAGGGGCCGATCAGGGGGAAGAGCGCCGTCGGGACGATCACCACGGCGATGGCGAGCACGACGAGACGGACGCGGATGACGGGGGCTACGGTGGGCCTCCTCTCGCACACGGCCGCGGTGACGGGACGCGGGCCCGGGGGTCGGGGACACGGAACGCCGCACCGGGGCCGTGCGCGCCGCCGACCGGGGACGTTTCCGTATCGCACAGTCTGCCCGAGATCCGGAGCGCGTGCGCCGCCCTCCGGCGTTCCGGCGCCGGTGTGGCGAACATCCGGTCACGGGAGGGTGTCGCCGGGGCCGCCATCGGTGGAACAAGAGGGCGCGTGTCGGCTTTCGGTGTCCCGACCCCGTGCATGGCATAACAGAATGCGGACACACATCCTGTGAACCCATCCCCCGCGCACGTCCACCTCCATCCCCCGCGCCCATCCCCCGGCCGGTCCTGTTCCCGTTCTTCGGAGAGTCCCGCGATGCCCTCCGCTCCCGTCCCCGCCTCCGCCGCCGCGGAACGCCGCTTCCGCCCGGAGGTGCAGGGGCTGCGCGCCGTCGCCGTCCTGCTCGTCCTCGTCTACCACCTGGATCCGTCGCTGCTGCCGGGCGGCTACGTCGGCGTCGACGTGTTCTTCGTGATCTCCGGGTTCCTCATCACGTCGCTGCTGTACCGGGAGGCGTCGGGGCGGGGCGGGGTGTCGGTGGCCCGGTTCTACGCCCGCCGGGTGCGGCGGCTGCTGCCCGCGGCGACCGTGGTGCTGGTGGCGACGGGGGTCGCGTCGTACTTCCTGCTGCCGGTGACCCGGCTGACCGACACCATGTGGCAGCTGGTGGCCTCGGCCGCGTACGTGGAGAACCTGTACCTGGCGCGGCAGTCGGTGGACTACCTGGCCGCGGAGGTGGCGCCCTCGCCGGTGCAGCACTTCTGGTCGCTGTCGGTGGAGGAGCAGTTCTACCTGGTGTGGCCGCTGCTGTTCATCCTGTGGGCGGCGCTGCGCCGCCGGGGTGCGGGCACCGGGACGCTGATCGCCCTGCTGGGGTCGCTGCTGGCGGCGTCGCTGCTGTGGTCGGTGGTCACCACGGGCGGGGAGCCGTCGGCGTACTTCCTGCCGACGACCCGCGCCTGGGAGCTGGCGGTGGGCGGCCTGCTGGCCGTCGGCCTGGCCCACGGCCACCTGCCCGAGCGGGTGCGCCTGCCGCTGGGCTGGGCGGGGCTGGCCGCCATCGTGGCGTCGGCCGTGCTCTACGACGGGTCCACCCCGTTCCCGGGGTGGGCGGCGCTGCTGCCGGTGCTGGGTGCGGCGGCGGTGATCGCCGCCGAGCACGTGCCGGGGCCGCTGGCGGCGTCGGCGCCGCTGAGCACCGCCCCGGCCCGCTGGGTGGGCGACGTGTCGTACTCGCTGTACCTGTGGCACTGGCCGCTGATCGTGCTGGCCCTGGCGGTGACCGGCCGCGACGAACTCGGCTGGACCCTGGCCGTGGCCGTGGGCGCGGCCTCGCTGCTGCTGGCCTGGGCGACCAAGGTGTGGGTGGAGGACCCGGTGCGCGACCACCGCCTGGTCCGCGGCGGCCGGGGCGCCCTGGCGGCCGCGGTGTCGGGGGTGCTGGTGGTGGCCGCGGTCGGCGCCACCCTGTACGTGCGGGTGGACCGCGTCCAGTCGGTGGAGTTCGACCCGGACGTGCACGTGGGCCCGCTGGCGCTGGGGCGGGCGGCCACCGGCGAGCCGGTCTTCCCGTCCCCGGTGGAGGCCGAGGACGACGTTCCGCTGCTGTACGACGACGAGTGCCAGGCGCCGCACGAGGCGACCGACCCGGGCGACCCCTGCGTGTACGGGCCGCCGGACGCCGGGCGGACCGTGGCGGTGGTCGGTGACTCGCACAGCGCCCAGTGGGTGCCCGCGCTGATGGGGCTGGGCGAGGAGCGCGACTGGCGGCTGGTGCTGTTCACCAAGTCCTCGTGCGCGTTCACCGACACCATGACCCGGGGCCCCGAGGGCGGCGCCTACGAGGCGTGCCACGAGTGGAACCGGGCGGTGGTCGACGAACTCGTCGACCTGGAGCCCGACCTGGTCATCACCAGTTCCTCGACCTCGGCCAAACCGGTCGAGGGTGACGAGGACGACCGGGTGCCCCTGGTGGCCGAGGGCATGACCCGCCTGTGGGACGAGGTCGGCGAGGCCTCGGGGCCGATCGTGGCGGTGCGCGACACCCCGCGCCAGCGCCGGGACGTGGTGGAGTGCGTGGCCCGCAACGCCGACGACCCCCGGGCGTGCGCCATCCCCCGCGCGGAGGCGTTCGAGCGCGACGACCCCCAGGAGGAGGCCGTCGCCTCGCTGGCCGGCGAGGCCGCCCTCGTGGACATGAGCGACCTGTTCTGCGCGAACGGCGAGTGCCCGGCCGTCATCGGGAACGTGATGGTCTACCGCGACTCGGGGCACATCACCAACACCTACGTGGAGCTCCTCACCGACCACCTCGGCGAACGCCTCGACGAGGCCCTCGCCTGACCGCGGGCCCCGCGCGGTGGGCGCTGGCCCCACGCGCTGGGCGGTGGGCGGTGAGCGCTGGGCGGCGGCCCACCGCTCATCCGCGGATCTCCTCAAGGACTTCCCAGGCCCCGTCCAGGTCGATGGCGCGGTCGGCGTGTGCCCGGTCGAGCAGCCGCGCGGGCAGGTAGCGGTCGTAGCGTCCGACGTGCTTGTCCGCGGTCTCGGCCGCGAGCTCCAGCGGATCGGGCCGCGGCCCCTCCAGCAGCCCGCGGACGACCTCGGCGAGGCGGCCCGGGTCAGCGCCCCGCACCGGCACGACCCCGTCGGCGCCCTCCGCCCGCAGCCCGGCCCGGGTGAGGAGCTGGCGCAGCGTCCCCAGCACCGCGTCACCGCGCCAGGGCAGCAGCACCGTATCACCGCCGACCAGGTGGACCGGGGTGTCCCCGGCCCCGGCCCCGCGGAAGGCCGCCCGCGCCCCCTCCAGGAGGAAGGCGGCCGCCGGGTCCAGGTACGCGGGGACGTCGTCGCTCTCGTACACCCGGCGCATCCGCCGGCGGACACCGTCCCCCACCGGGGCGGCCGACCCGCCGAACCCGGGCGGGGCACCCGTCCCGGCGGCCGGGGCGACCATCACCCGGGCCTCGTTCCGCTCCACCCCGGTCACCCGCCAGTGGCGGCCGCCGAAGGTCAGCAGGGTGCCGGGCATCAGGGACGCCGCCACCGGAATCGTGCCCACCACGGTCCCGGAGGCGATGACCTGGAACTCCTCCGCCGTGTCGAAGGTGGCGTAGAACGAGTGGAGGCCCAGGATCCGCTCCCCCGCGCGGCCCGGCAGGAGCAGCCCGCTCGCGTCCTGCATGAGAAGGCCCCGGGCGCCCATCTCCCGCAGCAGCAGCGCGAAGTCGTCCTCGGTGACCCGCGGGAACACCCCGGACCCGCACAGCAGGGCGTGGAGCCGGTCGGCCCTCGCCCCGTGCAACTGGGCGGTGAGGGCCAGGATCTGCTGGATCAGCGTGGAGAAGTCGGGGACGTCCAGGCGCGGGGGTTCGTACCAGCGCTCCCGGAGCAGCTCCATCGTCGCCACCGCCTGGATGAGACCGGTGCGCAGGGACTCCAGCAGGTCCCGGGGGCGCGCGGACTCGACCACGTAGGCCAGGAGCCGCCCCTTGTGCTCCCCGCGCCCCGACCGCCCCAGCCGCTGGCGCAGCCCGGCGACGCTCGGCGGCACGCCGAGCTGGACGACGCTGTCCACCCACCCCACGTCGATGCCGAGTTCGAGGGTGGAGGTGCACACGACCGTGGTCGGCGACGAGCGCAGCCGCAACCGCTCCTCGGCGCGCAGGCGCAGCTCCGCGGAGAGCGACCCGTGGTGCGGCAGGAAGGGGGTGGGGATACGGTCCCGTTCGGCGCGCTCCGTGAGCATGCCGGTGCAGGACTCCACCTCCGCCCGGGAGTTGGCGAACACCATGTTGTGCCCGCCGCGCAGCACCCGGTAGAGGTCATCGACGACGTCGGGGCATATCCCGCCCGATCGCCGATCCGGGTCTTCGACGTAGCCCCGCAGGGCCACCTCGACCTCCTTGGCGGCCCCCTCGTCCCGGACGACCACCACCTGCTCCCCACCGCCGGGCCGCAGGTACTCCGCGGCCTGGGACAGGTCGGCCAGGGTCGCCGACAGGCCTATGCGCGCCGCCCGGTGGCCCGCGGCGGCCTCGATCCGGTGCAGGAGGGAGCGGAGCTGGGCCCCCCGCGCGGTGCCGAGGAAGGCGTGCAGTTCGTCGATGACGATGTGCGACAGGTCCGCGAACAGCTCCGGGGCGGTCGACCCCCGCAGGACCAGCGTCGCCTCCAGGGATTCGGGCGTGATCATCAGGATGCCCGACGGGGCGGCGCGGAGCCGGTCCTTGCGGGTGGCCGACACGTCCCCGTGCCAGGGGGTGACCGGCACACCCAGGCGGCGGCACAGCGCGTCGATACGCCGGTGCTGGTCGTTGATCAGGGCCTTGAGGGGGCTGATGTACAGGGCCTGGACCCCGCCCGGAGCGCCCGCGGCACCGCGGGTCCGGCGGACCAGGGCCGAGCACACCGGCAGGAAGGCCGCCTCCGTCTTGCCCCCCGCCGTCGCGGCGGTGACGATCACGTCGGTGTCCCCCCGCAGGATCGGGGCGATGGCCTGTTCCTGGACCGGGCGCAGGGCCGGCCAGCGCTGCTCCCACACCCAGCGCTGGACCTCCCGGTCCAGGAGGTCGAACCCGGAGGGGCGGCCGGGCACCTCAGATCCGGAAGGAGGCGAGGGGGTTCGCGGTGCCGACATCGGGAACGTCGTCCTCCTTCCGCAACGGGGCCAGGTCGGGGTTCTCCTCCCTGCGGATGTCGACCCGGTCCAGCAGGTCCCGCCAGTCGGTGCCGCGGTTCTGCGCCACCACGTCCATCAGGCCGATGAACTCCTTAATCGTGCTGCGCGGCGTGCGGAAGTAGGCATCGCCGACGTGGCCGTCGCAGTGCCGCATGAACGCCTCGACCGCGGTGTCATCGAAGCCCTCCAGGGTGGTCCCGTGGCTGCGGTAGACACCGCTCACCTTCCGGAGCAGCTCGTAGAAGTGCTCCTTGCTGAACCCTCCCAGGCGCATGACCGGGCCGTTGTAGTCCACCAGGCCGCCGGTCGCGAACGGGTTCTCCCGCAGCCGGGAGCGCAGCGCGTCATAGGAGAACAGGCCCCGGTGGTCGTCCTCCAGGAACTGCGGCGTCCCGCTGAAGAGGAAGCCCAGGTGCGGGGCGTACCCCTGCTGCGTCTCGTTGACGATGTTGAGGATCTGCTCGTAGTTGGCGGTCCGGGACCCCTTGTGGGACAGCTTGTAGAGGTTGACCATCTCGTCCAGGCAGACGAGCAGGCCGCCGTATCCGGCCATGGTGACGAACACGGACATGAGCTTGAGGTGGTCGAAGACGGTGCGGTCCTCGATGATCTCGCGCACGCCCAGTTCCCGGGTGGCCTCGGTCTTGGTGGCGTACTCGCCCTGGAGCCAGCGCAGCGCGGCCGCCCTCAGCTCCTCGTCGCCCTGCTCGTGGGCCTGCCAGTAGGCCATGACGACCTTGGCGAAGGTGGGGCCGCCGGAGTGCTCGCGCAGTTCCCTCAGCCGGGTCTCCAGGGCGCTGCGGACCGGGTCTCCCTGGGCGGCGGCCTCCTCCTCCACCGCGGTGACGAACCGCTCCACGACGGAGGTGAGGGCGCGGCCGCCGGGCTTGCCCTTGGTTGCCATGTTCTCGATCAGCGCCGAGTACAGCTTGCGGGACCTGCCCTGGCTGCCCTGGAGCCGCCGGTCCGGGGTCAGGTCGGCGGCGACGGTGACCAGGCGCTCCTTGTGGGCGACCGCGCGGACGAGGTTGAGGAAGTAGGTCTTGCCGGAACCGTAGTCGCCGATGACGAAGCGGGCGGCGCCCTCCCCGGCCCGGACCTGTTTGACGGTCGCGATCATCGACGCGATCTCGTCGTGCCGCCCCACCTGGATGAGGTGCGCTCCGCGGGCGGGGACCACGCCGGTGCGCAGCGCGTTGAGCAAGGGCTCGCGGTCGCGGGCGAGGATGCGCGGCGCGGACGGCGGTTCGGACGGCGGCGCGGCGTCCGGCTCGGGGGTGTCGTTCATCGTGTCATCTCCTCCAGGACCTCGGTGCGCACCTTGATGACACCGTTCTTCTCGTCGAGCACATCCGCCCCCGTGATGTCGATGGCGGCTTCGTTGAGGACGTCGACGGCCTCCAGGTCGTCGCACCCGTACCAGGCGGCCAGCAGGGTGAAGTCGGCGCGGGACCACAGGGGCCGGGACATCGTGTCCAGCAGAAGGCGGACGCGGGCCCGCGGGAGGGAGTTGACAGGGGGTACGGGGGCCGGGTCCGGCACGGTGGCGGGCACCGGCCGCCACGGGGCGGGTGCCCGGCCCGGTGCGGGCGCCAGGCCGCGGTGGCTCAGGCGCAGCCGCAGGACGTCCTCCAGCCCCAGGGCCCGGTGCACTCCCAGCAGGAAGGCGATCTGCCCAGGTGTGATGGCCCCCTCCGCCTCGGCGACCCCGATCAGGGAGTCGCCGATCCGCTCGCGGTCGCGCAGCGGGAGCCGGGCGAGGGAGGCCGCCGCGGTGGGGGCGTCCGCCGGGAGGTGTTCGCGGTCGTGGGCGCCGTGCTCCCGCAGGACGTCCAGGGTCGCCCCGCCCAGCCCTTCGGCCCCACCCGCCATGGCGACGCGGTGCCCGGCACCGATCCGCCCGCTGTGGCGCGCCGTCTCCATCGCCAGCGCCAGATAGGCGTCGACGGAGGCGGGGGACGCGTCGGGCCCGGGCCCAGGCGCCCGAGCGGCGTCCGCCGGTGCGGGCGCGGACTCCTGCGCCGGCGCGGGCACCGGAGCGCGGGCGACCGGAGCGGACCCTACCGGCGCGAAGGCGTCCGGGGCAGGCGGCGCAGGAGCGGGAGGTGCGGGGACCGTGGAGGCGGGCGGAGCGGGGGTGGCCGGCCCGGAGGCACCCGAAGCAGGCGGCGCGGGGGTGGCAGGAGCGGTCGGCGCCGAGGCCGCCGGGGCGGGCGCGGACCCCGCCGAAACGGACGAAGCGGGCGACGCGGAAGCGGTCGGGGCGGGCGGCCCGGAGGCGGCCGCGGCGGGCGGAACAGGAGCGGTACCCGCCGGTGCGGCCGGGGCCGCCGGGGCGGGTGCGGCCGCCGACGTGGGGGCGGGGCGTGCCGGGATCGGACGCGGGAGGACGGGTTCCGCCGGGCGGAACAGGTCCAGGACCTCGTCCGGGGGCGTCACCGGGGAGAGGTCCTTGCAGCCGGGCAGTGCCACCGCGGCCTTTCCCAGCCCCGGGCAGCGCGACCGGTACTGGTGGACCAGGTCCGGCAGGTCTGGGGTGGCGAACCTCCCCATGCGCAGGGAACGGGCCTCTCGGCCCACCCTCTCCCTGGCGGTCCGGCGCGCCCGCTGCGGGTCCTCCGGCCGAACGTGGTGCAGGGCCCACTCCACCGCCCAGGCGGCGGGCAGCAGCGCGTCGTGGCGGGCCAGGTTGCCGAGCCCGCGCAGCAGCGCGAACGGGAGTCCGTCATCTTCGGGACGGTAGGCCGGGGGCTCGGTCATCACGACCCGGGAGGGCTGGGCCGCCACGTTCACCAGGGTGAGGAGGGCGCGCACCACCGCCAGGAAATCCTTGTCGGCCTGGAAGTGCCCGGCCAGCCGGGACAGTTCCTCCTGAAGCCCGGATTCGAACCGCACCGGGGTCCCGGCGGCCCGGACGGTCTCCACGACACGGCGTTCAAGGCCGTAGAAGAAGAGCCGCGGGAAGACCGGCGGCACCATCTCGTAGCCGTACCGGTCGGTGAGCCAGAGCAGGTAGCGGTCGCGCTGGCGGGGGTTCAGGTCGCCGTACCCGCCCACCGGCCCGGGGATCTCCTCCCACGGGTCGGTCGCGCCCCCTTCGACCTCCAGGCCCAGGTCGATGGCGGAGGACCATTGGACGTTGTCGAACTCGCCCTTGTCGCCGGGCCCGTGCCCGGTGTAGAGCATGCCGTTGCGGACGACCCTGCCGCCGATGGACACGCCGGTGCCCGGTCCGCGCCAGGAGGACCACCGGCCGCCCCGGCGCTCGCCCGTGGGCGCGGGCCCGGGGACGGGCCTGCTCGTGGGCGCGGGCCCGGAGAAGGCGGGAGCCGCGGGTGTGCCCGGCGTCGCGGGCGCGGCCGGTGTCACGGGCACGGCCGGCGTCGCGGGCGCGGGTGCAGCGGGTGCAGCAGGTACCGTGGACGCGGGTGCAGCGGGTGCAGCGGGTGCAGCGGGTGCAGCGGGTGCAGCGGGTGCAGCGGACGCGGAACGTGCCGACGGTCCCGCAGGCGCCGGGGCCTTCGCGGAAGGCGCCGCCGTGGCCCGCGCGACGATGTCCCCCAGGGCCGCCAGCGCGTCCCGGTCGGAGGAGACGTCGGTGACGTCGCCGGTGGGCACGGTCCACGGGGTCAGGGCCCGGTTGGCCGGCCGGTACACCCACTCCAGGTCCAGGCCGGACGGCCCCAGGCGCAGCCCGTGCGGGAACGCCTCACGGAACTCCTCCCGGAACCGCTCGTGGAAAGCGGGCGAAGAGCGCTGGACGAGGCCGATGGGGACCGCGGGCTCGTGCACCGCCCAGGACAGCGCCCATTCCACCGGGATACGGCCCTTGAGGGAGGCCAGCCGCCCGAGGCCGTAACGCAGCGCGTCCGGCGGCCGGGGTGAGGGGGACTGGACCGAGGGCGGGTCCTGGTCCTGCCCGTATTCGCTCGCGAGGTGGTCCAGGAGCATCGCGAGGGAGGCCGCGGCCATGCGGAAGCGGCGCGTCCCCTGGTGCAGGTCGCGCAGCCGGCCCAGCTCACCGCGCAGGGGCTCCAGGTCCCTCTCGAAGTCGTCCCGGGGGACGAGGTCGACCAGGACCCGCCGCTCCAGCCCGTACAGGAAGAGGAACAGGGAGTTCTCCCCGACGGTCGCCGCGGTGCGCCCGCCGGCCAGCCAGTCCAGGTGGGCCGCGCGGGCCGCGGGTGCGAGCTGGTTGTACCCCTTGGTCAGCGTCCCCTGCGGCGTGTCGGCCCGTGCGGCCACGGGAAGCGCCGGATCGACGGCTTCGAGCACGGGCGCGCCGTTTCCCGGGGTGCCGTAGTAGAACAGCCCGCCGGAGATGATCCGGCCGTGGGCGTGCACCCGCTCGTCCTCACCGACCCAGCGCAGGCGCTCGACCCTCCGGGCGGCCGGGGCGGGCGGGGCGGCCGGGCGCTGTGAGGGCACGGGAGCGGGCGCCACCGCCGGAACAGGGGCCGGGGCCGCCGGGCCCGCCGGGGCGGGCGTCTCCGGAGCCGCCGCCTCCAGTTCCAACGGCTCCAGGTCCAGTTCGGCCAGCACCTCGGCGTCGATGACGAGGGAGTCGTCGTCCTCGACCTCGATGACGGGTGCCTCCACCCGCTCGTCGGCGTGGTCGTTGATGAGGTCGATCGCCGCGTCCAGCATCACGTGCGACCGGCGCGCCAGTTCCCTCGCCTCGTCACGGCTCCAGCGCTCGCGCGCGGCCAGGCGGCGGAGGAGGAGCAGGTGGGGGGCATCGGCCGCTGGGGCGTCCGGCTCAGGGGCGGTCCGGGGGACCGGTGCGGCGGCTCCGGGGCGAACGGCGGCACGGGAGAAGGTCCCCGTCTCGTCCTCGTCGTCGGTGAAGTACGACTGGAGCAGCGCGTCCGCCTGGCGGGTCTCCGCCTGGACCCTGGTGAGGTGCTCCCGGTCGAAGAAACCGGTCGCGTCGGCCGCGGCCCCCGCCTTCTCGGGGCCGGGCCGTGCCGTGGCCGTCCCGGATTCCGGAGCCAGGGGTTCCGAGACCGGGGGTTCCGGGGCCGAAGGGGCCGGGACCAAGGGGGCCAGAGGTTCCGAGGCCGGGGGTGCCGAAGCCTGGGGAACCGGTGGCCCCGTGGCCGTGTCGGGCGCCGGGCGCGGCGCGTCGGGACGCCCGACGGCCGGTGCGGGCCGTTCAACCGCGGGTGCGGGCCGCTCGACCGCCGGTGCGGGTGCCGGCGTCGGGACCGTCGCCTGGGTGCCCGGGGGCCTGCCATAGCGCACCACGGGCAGCGCGGGGTTGACCGTCCGGTAGGCGCCGCCCGACAGGAGGGCGCCCTCGCCCGGCTCCACGTTCCGCCAGCGGTGCTCGACCAGGTACGAGATGAGTTCGAGCAGGCCCCGGGCCCGGTCGCCGAAGAAGCCCTCGTAGCGGTAGTGCCGTTCCAGGCGCCGCACCTCCTCCCGGACGGAGACGAGGTCGCCGAGGTCCTCCGGGCGATCGGCCAGCAGCCGCAGCACCCGCCGTTCCAGGCCGGACAGGTAGGTGAGGAGCAGGCCGGGCGTGATCTCGTGCCCCGTGCGGCCCTCGGCCAGCCACTGGAGGTAGGCGGCGCGGGCCCCCCAGCTGAGGTTGCTGTAAGAGACGGGTTCGTTCACGGGCAGCCGGAGCCCGGTGAGCGCGCCCTTGGGGGTCCCGATGTTGAGTTTCGGGTCCACGAGCGAGACCTCGGTGGACGTGCGGCCCGGGAACCGACTCTCGCCCACGTAGAGGAGGCCGCCCCTGATGCGGTGCCCCTTGACCGTCAGGGAGCCGTCGGCCGGGCACCACCAGATCCCCTGTCCCTCGGATATGAGGCGCGCCCCGGGCGGCCCTTCGCTCCCCCGCGTTCCACCCAGAGAACCCGCCAAGCCGCCACCCCGCTCACAGAGAAGAGACCGGAAGGGTGAAAACAGCACCGACACAAAAAAGACTTCACCCTCCGAATACCCGGATTATACGCATGCCTCACACAAGTGAACTCAAGTACCTGACAAGAGGCCACCAAGAGAGCACGGCGGCGACATGACGTGACCACGGCGCCACACTCCGAACACAGGCAACGCACACAAAGCCCCTCCAGGGCGACCAGAAACGCATTTCGGTCGCATTCCGAAAAAGTTCTCCAGAGAACAAAAGGAGACGAATGTGACCTGGGACGCCACACCCTCCACGCGTTGACGTGTTTCCCTTTTTCCGCCACCCCCGCCGGAGTATCCTCGGCAAAAGGAAACCGGTAACGCCACGCATGGAAATCGGCGGTGAAAGGCGGCCCGATGACGGCGTCCGACGACACGGCACCCCCCGACTCCCCCCGCTCCCTGGACCAGATCCTCGTCTCCCTCGCCTCCCTCGACGACCGGTTGGCCGCCCTCGACGAGCGCGCCCGGCACCGGGAGGCGGTCATCGACCGCCTGCACGCCGAGAACCGCGAACTGCGCGCCGGGCAGGACCGCACCCTCTTCGACCCCGTCGTCACCGACCTCGTCCACCTGCACGACCAGCTCGCCAGGGAGGCCCACGGCCTGCGCGAACGCGGCCAGACAAGGCTGGCCGACCTGCTCGCCGGGTTCGCCGACGACACCCTGCTCTCCCTGGAACGCCTGGGCGTCGAACCCGTCGACGCCGACGTCGGCGACCCCTTCCGCGCCGACCTGCACCGCCCGCTGGCCACCGTCGACCACCCCGACCCCGCGCGCGACGGCACCGTCGCCGAGGTCGCCGCCCCGGGCTTCCGCGACACCGTCACCGGGCGGATCCGGCGCCGGGTCCACGCCCGCTTCTTCCGCCACGTCGGCCCGGTGTCCCCCGAGGGGGCCGCCACACCTGGGAAAGGCTCATGACCACCTACGGAATCGACCTGGGCACCACCTACTCCTGCACGGCGTTCGTGGACGGCACCGGCCGGGCCGCCGTCACCAAGAACGCCATGGGCAACGACACCACCCCCTCCGTCGTGTACTTCGAGTCCGCCCACAACGTCGTGGTCGGCGAGGAGGCCAAGAACACCGCCCTCCTTTTCCCCGACATGGTCGTCTCCCTGGTCAAACGGCAGATGGGCACCGACGCCCGCTACGAGTTCCACGGCCGCGCCCACGACCCCGAGTCGGTGTCGGCGCTGATCCTGCGCGAGCTGGCTCGGGCCGCCGGCGAGCACACCCGGGACAAGGTCGAGGACGTGGTCGTCACCGTGCCCGCCTACTTCGGTGTCCACGAGAAGGAGGCCACCCGCCGCGCCGGGCTCATCGCCGGGCTGAACGTGCTGGACGTGGTGCCCGAGCCGGTGGCCGCCGCCCTGCACTACCAGAGCCTGGACGCCGCCTCGGGGCTGCGCCACCTGCTGGTGTTCGACCTGGGCGGCGGCACCTTCGACACCACGGTCATCCGGGTGGAGGACGACGACGTGCGCGTGGTGTGCACCGACGGCGACCACCGGCTGGGCGGGGCGGACTGGGACCACAAGCTCGCCGACCTGCTGCTGGAGCTGTTCACCGAGCACCACCCGCACCCCGACCCGGCCGGGGACGAGCAGTTCCTCCAGGACGTGGCGGCGGCGGCCGAGCAGATCAAGCGTTCCCTGAGCACCCGCGAGCGCGCCCGGCACAACCTGCGCTTCGCCGGGTCGACGGTGCGCGTGGAGCTCACCCGAGGCGACCTGGAGGCGCTCACCTCCGACCTGCTGGAACGCACCCTCACCATCACCGAGCGCACCCTGCGGGCGGCCCGCGAACGCGGGGTGGAGCGGTTCGACGACGTCCTGCTGGTGGGCGGGATGACCCGTATGCCGGTGGTGGCGCGGTCCCTGCGCGAACGCTTCGGGTTCGAGCCGCACCTGCACGAACCCGACCTGGCGGTGGCCAAGGGCGCGGCCCTGTTCGCCCTGGTCCGGCAGGTCAAGAACATCATGGAGGAGCCCGGCCGCGACCCCGCAGAGCGCGCCCGCCGGGCCGAGGAGGTGGGCGCCGCCCTGGGCATCACCCGGGAGGAGGTGGAGCGGTTGGCCCACAAGACCGTCACGGGGGTGTCCCCGCGGGCGTTCGGGGTCAAGGCCACCGACGGCTCCGACCCGGTGTTCGCCACCGACCCGGGTAGGGCCCGCCAGTACATCAGCCACCTCATCCGGGCCAACACCCCGCTGCCGGTGACGGTGGAGGACGGGTTCGCGACGGTGTGGCCGGACCAGGAGCAGGTCGAGATCGACGTGTGGGAGCAGGCCGGGTCGGTGGCCTCCGAAGAACTGGAGCACAACCTGCGGATCGGGGACGCCCTGCTCAGCGGGCTGCCCAAGGGTCCGGCGGGGACACCGTTCCGGATCGAGTTCAGCCTGGGCGCCACCGGGATGCTGGCGGTGCGCGGCTGGGACCCGGCGGGCGGCAGCGAGATCCGGTTCGACATCCGCATCGGCGGGATGGGCGAGGAGGAGGTGCGCCGGGCCCGGGACGCCATCGCGTCGATCCGCACCTCGGGGTGACCCCCGGGCGCACCGAGGGTGCGGGGCGGACGGCGGTGCCCTGGGACGTGCGGGAACGGCGGCGCTACGAGGACGAGGTGCTGGCGGCGGCGCGCACCGGCGGGCCGCCCGCCGACCTGTTCGTCCGCTACGGGGTGAACCCGGAGCTGGAGCGGCGGCTGGCCGCCGACCCGGGGGCGTTCGCCGCGCACGTCGCGGCGGTGTGCACCTACTGGCGGGGGCTGCAGGCCCGGCGCCGCACCCTGCGCCGGGTCCTGCTGGACCTGGTGGCGGCGCACGAGCGGCTGGACCGGGAGGGCGCGCTCACCCACGGACACTTCTCCCGGGTGCGGGACGAGACGGCTCGGCGGGCGCTGGCCGAATGGTCCGACATCGTCGACGGCCTCGCCACCTCCCTGGTGGACCGGTGGTCCCTACAGGCGATGGCGGGGTCGGTGGGGCTGCCCGAGGCCGAGGCCGAACGCCTGCTGCGGGAACGCAACGTCCGCGTGGTGGAGCGCCTGCCCGAACCACCGGTGCAGCCGCCGGTGCGGACCTTCCGCGGCCTGCGCGACGACCTGCGCACCCGGGGTGCGGCGTTCTCCCCGGAGGTGGTGTTCGGGGCGGGGCGGCTGGCGGGCGGGTTCACCGTGGTGGACGGGTTCCGGCTGGCCGACGGCGGGGTTCTGGACGACACGGCGCTGGACGAGGCCGTGGCCCGGATCCAGGTGGAGCCGCTGACCGAGGGCAAGGCGGCGGCGGAGAACGTGCTCGGGGTGCTGCGCTCGTGCCCCTCCCGCGCCGAACGCGACGCCCTGGTGCTGTGGGAGGTCGCCGAGGACCTGCGGGCGCGCCCGGCCGAGGTGGGCGAGGCGGCGCTGGCCCGGCCCTGGGTGCGCCGGGGGCTGCTGGAACCGGAGGCGGCGCTGCTGGCGGCGGCGGTGCGCCGCCGCCCGGCGGGCTCGGACCGCGTCGCCCGCGCCGAACGCGAGGTGCGCGACCTGCTCGCCGACGACCAGCTGCGCCAGGCCCAGGCCGCGGCCGCGGACCTGCCCGCCGACCACGGGCTCACCGCCCAGGTCCGCGAACGCGCGGCCCGGGTGGACGAGCTGTCGGCCCGCGCCGAAGCAGCCCTGTCGGCCGGGAAGAACGAGGAGGCCGCCCGGGCGCTGGCCGCCGCCCGCGCCCTGGCCGCCGACGACGACGCCCTGGTGGCGCGCCTGGGCGAGGTGCCTCCGCTGCCGCCGCGCGAGGTGCGCGCCAAAGTCGAGGGGCGCGGCGCCGTGGTGGTGTGGCGGCCCAGCCCGAGCCTGGTGGGGCGGATCGGCTACCGGGTGCTGCGCCGGGTCGGCCGCGGCCGCGAAACGCTCGCCGGAGAGGTGACCGGGACCGAGTTCATCGACCCGGGGCTGCCGGTGGGCGCCGAGGTGCGCTACACGGTGGCCGCCCTGCGCGAGGGCCGGGGCGCGTCCGAGCCCGTGGGCACCGATCCGGTGCTGCTCACCCCGGAGGTCGCCGACCTCTCCGTGCACGCCGGGGACCACGAGGTGTCGGGGTCGTGGCGGGTGCCGCCGGAGGCGGTCCGGGTGGAAGTGATACGCGGCGAGGGCGCCCCGCCCCGCGGCGGCGACGGGGTCCGCGTGGCCACCGACGGCATGGGGTTCCGCGACCCGGACGTGCGCCCGGACGTGGAGTACTTCTACCGTGTGCGCGCGGTGTACCTGGCCTCGAACGGTTCGGCCCGCGGCTCCGAGGGGCTGGTGCACCGGGTGGTGCCGGGCCCGCCCCCGCCGCCGGTGGAGGACCTGCTGGTGGTCCCGGACGGCGAGGGCGGCTTCACCGCCTCCTGGACCCCGCCGCCCCGCGGCCGCGTCTCCCTGCGCACCGCCCCCGCGCCACCGCCCTGGCCCCCGGCCACCCGCGTCCCCCCGGCCGACATCGCCGCCCACGGCACCCCCGTCCCTTTCACCGCCCCATCCCCGCCCCCATCCGTGACGTCTGGGACTCGTGTGCCCACCGACACCGCTGGTGCCCCCGCGCCGGGAGTGACACCCCGCGGACAACCCACCGGCCACCCAGCGGCGACCGCAACGGTGACCCCTGCGCCGCCCGTGGCATCTGTGGCCCATAAGACCAACGGTGCCCTTGAGGCAACCGTTGTTCCCAGGGCCACCGATGTACCCGGGACGGTTGCTATTCCTGAGGCCACCGATGTCCTCGGGGCGACCGCTGTCTCTGAGACGGGAGTGACGCCCCACGGACGGCCCACCGGCCACCCACCGGCGACCGCAACGGTGACCCCTGCGGCGTCCGAGGCGGCCAGTGCCCCTGGGACGCGAGTGACGCCCCGCGGACAGGCCGTGAACCGACCCCCGGCGACCGCAACAGTGAGACCTGCGCCGCCGGAGGCCGTTGGTGCTTCTGGGGCGGAAGGGGCCTCCAGCGGCCGACACCCCGGTCACCACCCGGCGGCGCCCCCATCGGTGACACCCGTGCCACCGGAGGTCGCCGGTGCCCCCGGGACGGCCGGTGCCCTTGGGGCAAGCGATGCACCTGTAGCCGCTGATGCCCTTGAGGCAGTCGATGCACCTGTGGACACCAGGGCCTCGGGGACGGTCGGTGTCGGCGATGCGGGTGGTGCGGGGGTGGCGGCGCTGGCCGAGCGGGTTCGGGTGCGGGTCGAGCTGGCCGCGGGGACGCACCACGTGGTGGCGGTGACCTCGTGCGGCGACCAGGCCGTGGTCGGCGGGTCCGTGCGGGTGGTGGCCGTGCCCGCGGTGGCCGGGCTGCACGCGCGGCGGTTCGGCGACCTGGTGCGGCTGGGCTGGACCTGGCCCGAGGAGGCGGCCGCCGCCCGGGTGTCCTGGCGCCCCCTGGACCCCGACGGCGGTCCTGCCCCGGGCGGCACGGCCGACGGCGGCACCGCAACGCTCGGCGGGGAGGCGCTCTGCGAGCGCCCCCGGTACGAGGCCGGGGGCGGGTTCGAGGCCCCCATGGGCCCCGGCCCGGTGCGGGTGGCCGTGCGCGCCGTCGTCGGCGGCGCCCCCGGCCCGCCCGCCCTCCTCACCGTCCCCGGCGGCCCCGTGCTCGACTACCACGTCGCCCCCGCCGGGCTGCTGCGCCGCGACCGGCGCGTCACCCTGACCGCCCGCACCGACTGCACCACCCCCCGCATCGCCGTCGTCTACGCCGAGGGCGGGTTCCCGCCGGACCGCGCCGACCAGGGCCGGGTGCTGGCCGTGTTCCCACCCCGGCGGCTCACCGCGGGCCGACGGCTGTCCCTGCGGGTCCGCCCGCCCCGGCCCGCCGGGCCCGCCTGGCTGGTGTGCCTGCCCGCGGGGGACGACGCGGACGGCGCCCGGCTGTGCCAGCCCTCGGTGAAGGAGCTCCGCCTGTGATCGCATTCGACCGGCTGCGCCCGGAGCGCGCCGACCGCCTGGTGTGCCCCTACTGCTACACCCGGCTCACCCAGCGCCTCATCCTGTTCCGCTGCGGCGGCCGCCCGGGCCCCGGAGGCACCCAGTGCGCCCCCGTCGAGGACGCGGCGATCCGCGCCCACCTGGGCCGCCGCGAACGCCTGCCGCCGGTGTTCGCCGCCGACGGCCGCCGCCCCCGGGCGCTGTGCCCCGACTGCGGCGCCGCCACCGCGACCCGGGTGTGCGTCACCTGCCACGCCCGGCTCCCGGTGAACTTCGGCCGTATCCCCGGCCGCCTCATCGCCCTGGTCGGCGCCCGCGAGTCCGGCAAGACCGTGTTCATGACCGTGCTCATCCACGAGCTGATGCACCGGGTCGGCGCCCGCTTCCAGGCCTCGGTGGGCGGCTCCGACGACCACACCCGGCACCGCTTCCACACCGACTACGAGGCGCCCCTGTACGACGACGCCCGCCTGCTCGCCGCCACCCGCCGTACCGGGGCGGCCCGCGAACCCCTGGTGTTCCGGTTCACCACCCGCCCGCGCGGCCCGTGGGGGCGCCGCCCCCGGCACACCCTGCTGTCGTTCTTCGACACGGCCGGCGAGGACCTCACCACCCAGGAGAGCGTGGAGACCAACCTGCGCTACCTCGACAACGCCGACGGCGTCATCCTCCTCCTGGACCCGCTGCGGATGCGGGGCGCCCGCGCCGAGGCCGCCCCCGGCACCCCCCTGCCGCCGCCCGAACGCGCCGAGCACCCGCCGCTGGACATGCTGAGCCGGGTCACCGACCTGCTGCTGCGCCGGACCGGCTCGCCCTCGCGGCTCATCCCCGTTCCGATGGCGGTGTGCCTGACCAAGCTCGACGTGTTCCACGACGCCCTCGACCCCGGTTCGCCGCTGCGCCGCCCCCAACCGGACGCCCCCTACTTCGACGGGTCCGACAGCCTCGACGTGCACGCCCAGATCCGGCGGCTGCTGCACCGGTGGGACGGCGGCCGCATCGACGCGCACATCACCAACCACTACGCCGACGCCCGGTACTTCGGGCTGTCGGCGCTCGGGCACGCGCCCGACGCCGAGCAGCGCCTGCGGGGCGGGGTGCGCCCCTACCGGGTCGCCGACCCGTTCCTGTGGATGCTCGGCGGTTTCGGTGTCGTCCCGTCCCGCGAGGGGCGGCCTTGAACCGTGGCGGTCACCGTCCCGGACGAGCGGAGGTCTCGGCCGATGGGTTTCGCGCAGCTCTACTACACCTCGTGCGAACACGGGCTGTCGGGGTACGCGGGCTACCAGTTCAACGCGGCCACACCGGGGGTGGACCAGCGGGTGCTGCGGGAGGTGGAGAGGTTCACCGTGTACGAGCCGCCCGGCGGCCGCGTGGAGGAGCACCCGGTGAACCTGTGCTACTCCCCCGACCTGGGCGGATTCCCGGTGGTGAGCCGGATCGTGTCGTGCGGCCCGGACCCGTCGGGGCGGCCGGGCAACTACTTCGCGCACAGCCTGGTGGGGTCGGGCGGGCCGTTGGCGGCGGAGCTGTGGGACGCCGACTTCTGGGTGTCGGTGCCGGTGGCCGACCCGTACCTGCCGGTGCTGGAGGTGCCCGGCGGCCCGCTGGGGCGGTCGCGCACCGATCCCTGGGTGCGCCGCCGCCCGCCGGAGCTGGTGGTGCGGCTGCTGGCGGCGGTGGACGCGGCGATCTGCGGGGACCGGCCGGTGGTGCTGGTCGCCGACAGCGCGACGGTGGCGCACTGGGTGGCGGCGCTGGCGCACCTGCTGCCGCCGGACCGGGCCCGGGGCATGGCGTTCTCGACCTACAGCGCCAGCCCGCAGGAGACGTTCGCGCACGTGGTGGGGGTGCCGCCGGGGGTCGACCTGGAGCCGCTGCGGGGCCGGTTCACGGTGGTGGACCCGGTGGTGGGCGCGGTGGACGCGCTGCCCGACCCGCCGCCCGGGGCCCGGGAGGCGGCCGCCCGGGCGGTGGCGGCGGGGACCGCCGGCGCCCAGGAGTTGTGGCGGTCGGCGCGGCGCTGCGCGAGCGGCCGGGAGGAGTCGTTGGCGGACCGGTACCCGGTGCTGGTCGCCGCCGGCCTGCTCGCCGACCCCGCGGCGGACGTGTCGGCGGCGGAGCTGCGCGCGGTGCGCGCCTGGCTTCCGGCCGCCGTGGAGTGGCTGCCCGCCGAGGACGCCGCGGCGGTGGCGGGCCGGGTGGTGGACGGCGCGACCGCCGACGACCGCGTGCTGGCCGACCTGCAACGGGTGGCGCACCGGACGGGTTCGCCCGCGCTGATCGGCCGGATGGACCGGCTGCTGGTCCACCGCTGCCTGGACGGGATCGTGGCGGGGACGGCGGCCCCGGCCGCCCTGCCGATGCGCTCCGAACCGGTGCGGGAGGCCGCCCGGGAGCGGATCACCGACCTGCTGTCGGTGCCGTTCCCCGAACCCGGGATCCCCGGCCGCGGCGGCGCCCCGGGGTGGACGCCGCCGGAGCGGGCGGTGGAACTGCTGCGCTGGTCCCGGGCCTGCGGCCTGGTGCCGTCGGCTCTGGCCCTGGAGCGGTACGGGCACGGGGTGGTGGGCCCGCTGCTGGCGGCGGCCCCGTCGCGGGACGCCCCCGAACCGGCCATGGCGGCCCTGCTCCACGCCCACCCGGAGGTGCGGCGGGGGGCCGCGGTCCGGCTGGCCGACCTGCCCCGGGCCCGGCTCGGCGAGCTGGCGTCGGGCCCGGCGGGCGCGCTGTTCACGGGGGACCGCGACGGCGGCGCGCTGCTACGCGAACTGCGGCGGCTGGGCCTGGACGGGCGGGAGGACCCGGCCCGGCTGCTGGAGGAGGTGGCGGTGATCCGCTCGGGGGGCCGGGCGGCGGGCTCGCCCGGTGTGCCGGCGCACGATGTGGACGGTTCGCTGCTGACCGAAGTGTGGGGGCGCGGGCACGGACCCCGGGCCGCGCTGCGCACGCTGCGGGTGCTGGGATCGGGGGTGCGGACGGCCCCGGACGTGGCCGACTGGGTGTGCGCGCCGCTGGTGGCCGCGCCCCCGGTGGGCGCCGAACCCGCCTGGCACGCCCTGGCCGAGGAGGTGGCGGGGCACGCGCTGTACGGCCGTGTCCCGGCGGAGGCCGTGCGGGTGCTCGACGACCGGGCGGCGCTGGAGACGGCCCTGACCGCCTGGTCGCACGCGGTGGGGTCCGGCGCGGCCGCACCGTCCTCCCCGGGGGCCGCGGCAGGCGGCCCGGCCCCGGCCCCCGCCCCGGAGACCGCAGGGCCCCCGGAGGCCCCAGGACCCGGCCCGGCGGCGGGATTCGATCCGGCGACCGCCGGACCCGCGGGCCCCGGCCCGGCCCCCGCCCTCGCCGCCGAACCGACGGCCGACTCCGAACCTGCGGCAGCCCCCGCCCCCTGGGCCCTGCTGGCCCGCGCGCACCCCACCCCCGCCGACGTGGCGCTGCGGGCGGTGGCCGCCCTGCTGCTGGACCGCTGGGAACCCGGGACCGCGGCGCGCGTGCTGCGGGACTGCCCGGAGCAGGTGTTCGTCGCCTACCGGGAGACGGCCGTCCACCGCCTGTGCGACGACCCCCCGGACACCGACACCGCCGCCCGCCTCTACCTGACGGCGCTGCGGCCCGAACTCGGCCCCGAGCGGGCGCACACCCTGGAACACGAGGTGCTGCTCCCGGCCCTGACCGGCTGGGGGAGGCGGAACACGGCGCGGGTGCGGCGGCTGCTGCCGCGCGAGGAGGCCGCCGGGTTCGACCGGTGGGTGCGCGAACACCGGCCCCGGCGCGGCCTCTTCGGAACCCGGGGAGGTGACCGAGCGTGACAGACATGACGGACGTGCCAGATGTGCCGAGCATGCCAGGCGTGACGGGCACGACAGGTATGACGGATGCGCCAGGTACGACGGGCGTGAAGAACGTGCCAGACGTGCCGGGCACACCAGGCGTGACAGATGCGCCAGGTACGACGGGCGTGACGAACGCGCCGGACGTGACGGGCACGACAGGCGTGGTCCACGTGTCAGATGTGCAACGCTTGCCAGGCGTGACGGGTGCACGAGCTGTGCCGGGCATGACGAGCACGCCGTGCACGACGGGCGCCCACGACCACGACGCCGGGGCGGCCCGCCCCGAAGCCGTCCTCCTCGGCATCGCCCTGCTCGTCACGGCGGGAACGGCCGCGGTACTCCTGCGCTGGTGGATCCTGGCGGCTCTGGTGAGCCTGCTGGTCGGCACGGGGACGCTGGCCGCGGTCGCGGGCCTGTGCGTGCTCACCTGGCTGTACCTGCGGGAGGTGCACCGGATCATGTTCGGCGGCGACCACCCCGCCGAGCCCGCGCCCGACGGCCGCGAGGACCCCGCCCACCGCGGCTACCACGGCGGCCCGGCCTGGTGGGACCTGTGCGCGGCGGTGCGCCGCACCTGGCGGGCGTCCGCGCTGTGGGGCGTGCTGCTGCTCCCCCACGTCACCGCGCACGCCCTGGTGGTGGGCGCCTACCTGGCGGCCGCCTGGTCCCTGGCCGGGGCGCTGCGGCTGGTCGACACCGGGCTGCGGACGGTGCGCCGGATCCGGATGGTGTGCCCGGAGTGCTACCGACGGCTGCCCTACCCCGCCTACCTGTGCGGCCGCTGCGGGCGGCGGCACGACACGGTCCGCCCGGGCGCGCGCGGCCTGCTGCGGCGGCGCTGCCGCTGCGACCGCACCCTGCCCACCCTGATCCTGCTGGGCGCCGCCGACCTGCGAACCCTGTGCCCCCACTGCGACCGGCCGCTGGAGCACCGGCCCGGCGAGGTGCGCGAGTTCCTGCTGCCACTGTTCGGCGGCACGGGGGCGGGCAAGACCCGGCTTGCCGCCGGTCTGCACCTGGCCCTGGAGCAGGCGGCCCGGCACGGCCCGGACTCCTACCTCGAACCGCTGGGCGAGGAGGCGGCACGGCTCTCCCGCGAGGGCGCCCGGGTGCTGGCGCCCGACCACCGGACCCGCCCCACCCCGCCGGGCCGCAAGGTGCGCGCGACCACGGCCCGGCTGGGCGCGGGGCGCCGGGCCCTGGTCCTGCAGGTGTTCGACGCCGCCGGAGAGCGGTTCAACCGCTCCGCCACCGCCGAGGAGCTCGCCTACCTGGGCGAGGCGTCCACGTTCGTGCTGGTGGTGGACCCGCTGGGGATACCGGCGGTGTGGCGCTGCCTCACCGCCGACGAACGCGACCGGCTGGCCGGGGAGCGTTCGCACACCCGCGACCCGGAGCTGGCCTACGGCGCGGTGCTCGACGAGGTCCAGCGCCACCGGCGGGCGCCCGAACGCGGCCCGAGCGACCGCCTGGCGGTCGTGGTGACCCGCGGCGACCTGGTGCGCGACACCTCCGTCGACCCGGGCGCCGCCCCGGTCCGCGAGTGGGCCGAACACCACCTGGGGCTGGGCAACCTGCTGGCCCGCGCCGAGGCGGACTTCAGGTCGGTACAGGTGTTCCTGACCTCTGCGGTGGTCGGCCCGGACGGGCTGGTCGACCCCAGCCTGCACACGCTGTCGGCCTGGCTGCTGCGCACCCAGGGCCGGGCGTTCGCCGCGCTGGCCCGCGCCCCCGTGCCCGCCCCCGTCCCGGCGGGCGGTGCCCGGTGACCCCGCCCCCGGTCCCGCGCGGCCACCGTGCCGCGCGCCGCGCCATCGCCGTCACCGTCTACGCCCTGGCCCTCGCCCTCACCCTGGCCCTGGCCGCCGCGCTCATCCGCGAGGGCACCGACATGGTCCTGCGCACCTGGGAGTACGCCGCCCACCGCACCCGCTGACCTATACCGGCCCCACCACCCGGCCCCCACCGGTCGCGTACAGCGCGATCGCCCCGGGCAGGCACGACGGCCGGGCGACCCGGCGCCCCGGGTGGGCGGGGCCGGGGCAGGTCCGGGATCATGGGGCGGTACCGAACCGCAGCCACCAGGAGGAACGCCCCATGGCCGTCTACGCCGTCACCTACATCTACGCCGAGAACAGCACCGCCGCCCGTGACGAGCACCGCCCCGCGCACCGCGAGTACCTGAGCGGGCTCTCCGACCAGGGCGTCAACCTGGTCTCGGGTCCCTTCGGCGCCCAGGACGCGCCCGGCGCGCTGCTGCTGTTCCGCGCCGGCTCCGCCGAGGAGGTCGGGGCCCTGGTCGAGAAGGACCCCTTCGTCCTGGCGGGCGTGGTCGCGGAGAAGCAGATCCGCGAGTGGGTCGCGGTGCTGGGCCCGCTGGCGGAGCACCTCCGGCCGTAGGCCCTGCCGGGGCGGCGGCGCGCATCCCGTACCGCCGCCCCGACCCGGGTCACAGCAGGCCCTGTTCCTCGTAGTAGCGGCGCGCCCCCGGGTGGAGCGTGTCCGGCTCGATCCCCGCCAGGGCGTCCTGCGCCCTGATCCACTCGCTCGGCATCTTCTCCGGCAGCCGTTCGAAGGCCGCCTCCACCAGCAGGTACGCCAGGTCGGCGTCCAGGCGGTCGGTGGTGTAGAGCGAGGTCCAGGAGGCGGCCAGCGTGATCTCGTCCGCGTCCTCCAGCGCCGGGTGCTCCCCCGCCGCGATGGTCAGCGCGGTGGTGCCCGGCTCCAGCAGGGCGAGCTTCGCGATGACCTCCCGCGGAACGTCCAGGACGCGCAGCTCCAGCCCCTGGTCGGCCATGTGGTTGATCTCGCCGCTGTGCACCCGGTCGACGGTGGCGTAGAAGTCGGCCTCGCCCGACATGAGCGGCTCATAGGTGACGAAGGGGTCGGACACGTACTCCAGGTCGTTGAGCGGGTCGACCCCGGCGACGGCCAGGATCAGCATCGCCTCCTCCGGCGGCCCGAGGTGCTCGTCGGCCGCCATGCGGCGCCCGGCGAGGTCGGCGAGGGTCTCGATGTCGGAGTCGGCGGGGACGACGAACTGCGTCACCCAGGGGGTGATGTTGCCCAGTGTCCGCAGCCCGTCGGGGTCGGCCAGGGGCTCGTCGGCGAAGTCCCCGGTCCCCAGTAGTGCCTCGTGGTAGACGTCGGCGCTGCTCAGCAGGACGTCGTTGCGGTAGGGCTTGCCGGTGAGGGGGTTGTCGATGCGCCCCTCCAGGGCCCGGAAGTCGGCGTCCATGACCGCGGTCGTGCCGAAGTCGAAGGTGACCCCGTCGATGTCCTCGCTCCACAGCGGGGCGAGTTTGGCGGCGATGTCGTCGGGGGCCGCGGGCCCCAGGGGCCGGGCGCCCAGGTGGTAGTCGCCCGCGTAGGCGGGGGGCTCGGGCGCGGCCACCGGTTCGGGGTCGGCGCCGGGCCGGAACACGTACAGCAGGCCGCCGGCGAGCGCGAGGGAGAGCGCCGCGCCACCGGTGATCAGCAGGAGCCGGGCCGGTGAACGGCGGGACGGGGGAGCATCCATGGGGGATGTGTTCACAGTTGCCCTCTGGTGAGTGCTTTATCGGTTTTCTATCCGTGAACCTTAGACGCCCGCCGCCCCGGAGCACCGCCGGCCCGGCTCACTGGGGAAGGAACCCGTTGTCCTTCATCCACTGCGGGTCGGGCTCGCTCATCTGGAGGATCTCCACGAACAGCCCCTGCGGCCCGGCGACCTGGAAGCGGTACTGCCCCCAGGGTTCCCGGACCAGGGGCAGTGTGATCTCCAGTCCGGCCTCGCGCAGGCGCTTCTCCTCCACCTCCACGTCGGGGACGAGGAAGGCCACGAGGGCCCCGGCCACCTCCCGGCCCCGCAGGCCCTCCGGCGAGGAGCCGTGGTCGCGGACGACGAAGTCCAGGGAGAAGTTCTTGTGCCGGGGGTGCTGTGTGTTGACGTACCACCCGATGTCGACGCCGAGCTCGAATCCGATGTGCTCGACGAACCAGTCGGCGGCCGCGCGGGGGTCGTCGCACAGGTAGGCGGTGCCGATGAGGTCCACATGCATGGTGACTCCTTGGGGTAGGCTGTTGACCACTTCATTCAAAGTACTACAGACGAAGTTGTCAAAGCAACATGGTTTTCCCGAGACTCCCCCGCGACTTCCCTCGCAGTCCCCCGCACACCCGGGACGACCCGGGAGAATCCTGAGAAAGCCCGAGAAAGAGGAGGTGGAGGATGGTCCGCCGGAACCCCGAGCGCCGCCGCGCCCTGCTGGACGCGGCCATCGACGTACTCGCCGAGGAGGGAGCGCGCGGCCTGACCTTCCGCGCCGTGGACGCCCGCGCGGGCGTCCCCACCGGGACCGCGTCCAACTACTTCGCCGACCGCGCCCAGCTACTGCTCCAGGCGGGCGCGCACGTCCACGTGCGGCTGACCCCCACCGAGGAGTTCATGGCACAGTTCTCCGAAGCCGAACCCAGCCGCGAGCAGACCCGCGCGGGTATGCACGACCTGCTGCGCCGGATCCGGGCCGACCGCAACGGCTACCTGGCCCTGCTGGAACTGCGCCTGGAGGCCAACCGCCACCCGGGCATCCGCGAGGAGCTCACCCGCACCATCCGCGACACCATGGAGGACAACGTGCGCCTCCACCTGGAGGGCGGCTTCCCCGGCGACCGCTCCACCGTGGTCACGCTCTACCTGGCGATGACCGGCCTGTTCCTGGAGTCCCTGACCCTGCCCGACGTGCTGGGCGGCGACGACCTCGGCGCCCTGGTGGACCGGATGGTCGACACCATCATCCCCCCGAACTGACCGGGGCCGGGGCGGGCACCCGGGCGCGGAGCCGGGCGGTCGC
>NZ_JBJJBV010000589.1:0-288 GCF_045446735.1 Nocardiopsis protaetiae | reverse complement strand
ACCGCTTGCGCGCCTGATGCGGTGGGGACCTTCCGGATGAACGATGCCACCTGTTCACGCTATGGCCGGCACCGCGATTAGTCACCCCGATCACCCTTCCCGAGCACTATCAGGCCAGGTCATCAGGTTGTTTCTCGCCGTGCTACTGATCTTTGATGTGTGGGTTGACAGCCGAGCGAGCTGGGAAAACCCTGGCCATGGAGCTTCCCCTCTCCTCTCCCCGCACTCCTGCCGAGTACGAGAAACGACGCCTGGTCGCCGCGGAGCTGTTCGACCAGGGCGAGCTGT
>NZ_JBJJBV010000588.1:0-292 GCF_045446735.1 Nocardiopsis protaetiae | reverse complement strand
TTCCGGTGGGCCCACCGCTACAACACCCGTCGTCGTCACTCGCACTGCCAGAACGTGTCTCCGAACGACTTCGAGGTCTCCAGAGCGTCTACGCTGGCGATCGCGGCGTAATCAATCACCCCCGTGTCCAACATCCGGGGTTAAGCCCCGGTACAGGTCGTGATAGGCATCGATCACCGCCTGGCCGCCCATCACCTCCGGGGCGATGTTGGTGACATAGCCCTTCAGCCCGGCCAGGTCCCGGGCCCGCTGGACCAGGTCCCAGTCCACCCCTTTGTCGGTACCGTCCAGG
>NZ_JBJJBV010000587.1:0-287 GCF_045446735.1 Nocardiopsis protaetiae | reverse complement strand
CACCCGGAGAAGCTCTGGTGCGTCATCGAAGGACGCGGGTTCGATTCCCGCCACCTCCACTCGACTCGGGGCGACTCATGCTCGGGGGCCTTCGGCCGCCTCGCAGGAGTCGCCTTCGTCGTGCCTGCCGGGGGGAGTCCCCCCGAACCCCCCGAGGTGACCCCCTGGGGCGGGGGTCGCGGGGATCGTTGAGCCGGGCGTGATGGGCTCTTACATCGTGATGCGGGCTGCCCGCGGCTCGACTCGGGGCGACTCATGCTCGGGGGCCTTCGGCCGCCTCGCAGGAG
>NZ_JBJJBV010000586.1:0-416 GCF_045446735.1 Nocardiopsis protaetiae | reverse complement strand
ACCGGGGCGCTGGAGCCGGTGCCGGCACCGGACGCCAGGAGTGCGCCGGCTTCGGCGGGAGCCACCCGCACGGAGTGCAGGAGGAGGCCGAGAGCGGGCAGCACGTGATCGGACGGTTCGTTCGAGTTCGTCAACAGAAGCAGATGGCTCATGCGTCTCTTCCCGTCACCCCGCGGTACGCGGACGATCGAAGGCGCCATTGCCCCCGGTGAAGATTTGTTTAATACGTCGCCTCCGAGCAACACCAAGGATAATCAACAGATGGCGAAGTGCACTATCAGGTACTGGGCCGCGGCCAAGGAAGCGGCGGGAATCGCCGAGGATCCGGTCGAGGCCACCACTCTCGGCGAGGCCCTCGACGCGGCGCGTCGGCTGCACCCGGACGACCGCTTCCAGCGTGTTCTCGGGGTTTCCTC
>NZ_JBJJBV010000585.1:0-291 GCF_045446735.1 Nocardiopsis protaetiae | reverse complement strand
AGTCCAGGCAGGCCCGCAGTAGGACGGCGTCGGCGGCCGAGCCCCAGGCTTGGAAGAGGAACGATCCGCCGAAGGTCACGTCCAGGCGGGCGCCGCGCTCGGCGTCGGCGCGGGCGTGGTCCTTCTCGGCCCGGTCCGGGAGTAGGCAGGTCTGGAGGCGTGCGGCGAGGCGGTTGATGCGGGCGACCGTGGTGGCCTCGCCCTCGGCTCGGGCGGCCAGGATGCCGGTCTCCATCATCTGCCGTATCCGGTCGGCGGACACCGGTTCGCCGTCGGTGTCGTGGGGGGCGG
>NZ_JBJJBV010000584.1:0-295 GCF_045446735.1 Nocardiopsis protaetiae | reverse complement strand
TGGGACTGAGACACGGCCCAGACTCCTGCGGGAGGCAGCAGTGGGGAATATTGCGCAATGGGCGAAAGCCTGACGCAGCGACGCCGCGTGGGGGATGACGGCCTTCGGGTTGTAAACCTCTTTTACCACTCACGCAGGCTCCACGTGTTCGTGGGGTTGACGGTAGGTGGGGAATAAGGACCGGCTAACTACGTGCCAGCAGCCGCGGTAATACGTAGGGTCCGAGCGTTGTCCGGAATTATTGGGCGTAAAGAGCTCGTAGGCGGCGTGTCGCGTCTGCTGTGAAAGACCGGGG
>NZ_JBJJBV010000583.1:0-311 GCF_045446735.1 Nocardiopsis protaetiae | reverse complement strand
CCGGCCACACTGGGACTGAGACACGGCCCAGACTCCTGCGGGAGGCAGCAGTGGGGAATATTGCGCAATGGGCGAAAGCCTGACGCAGCGACGCCGCGTGGGGGATGACGGCCTTCGGGTTGTAAACCTCTTTTACCACTCACGCAGGCTCCACGTTTTCGTGGGGTTGACGGTAGGTGGGGAATAAGGACCGGCTAACTACGTGCCAGCAGCCGCGGTAATACGTAGGGTCCGAGCGTTGTCCGGAATTATTGGGCGTAAAGAGCTCGTAGGCGGCGTGTCGCGTCTGCTGTGAAAGACCGGGGCTTAAC
>NZ_JBJJBV010000582.1:0-297 GCF_045446735.1 Nocardiopsis protaetiae | reverse complement strand
GACCCCTCACCGGGGCACTTTTCACCTTTCCCTCACGGTACTAGTGCACTATCGGTCACCAGGACGTATTTTGGCTTAGCAGGTGGTCCTGCCAGATTCACACGGAATTTCTCGGGCTCCGCGCTACTCGGGGACAGCGTCCAACACCCGACCAGAACCTTCACCTACGGGACTCTCACCCACTCCGGTACCGCTTCCCAACGGATTCAGCTAGCTCTGACCACAAAGTGCTCCAGGTCGGCAGACCCGGACAGACACGCCCCACAACCCCGCACACGCAACGACTGCCGTCTATCA
>NZ_JBJJBV010000581.1:0-526 GCF_045446735.1 Nocardiopsis protaetiae | reverse complement strand
CACCAAAGCAAGCCTTGGTTGACCGGTCCTCTTAACGTTCCAGCACCGGGCAGGCGTCAGTCCGTATACAGCGTCTTACGACTTCGCACGGACCTGTGTTTTTAATAAACAGTCGCTTCCCCCCGCTATCTGCGACCCCACCCAGCTCCAGCCGCGAAGGCCTTCACCAGACAGGGCTCCCCTTCTCCCAAAGTTACGGGGACAATTTGCCGAGTTCCTTAACCATGGTTCACCCGAACGCCTCGGTATTCTCTACCTGACCACCTGCGTCGGTTTAGGGTACTGGCCGCTCACGAACTCGCTAGAGGCTTTTCTCGACAGCATGGGATCACTCACTTCGCCAAAAACGGCTCCGCATCACGTCTCAGCCATTTAACGGAAGGCGGATTTGCCAACCCCCCGGCCTACACGCTTACCCCCGGACAACCACCGCCGGGTAGAGCTACCCTCCTGCGTCACCCCATCACTTACCTACTACAAGCTCGGATCCCAGACCAGCACAGCAACCCGTCCCGAAGGACAGGAA
>NZ_JBJJBV010000580.1:0-299 GCF_045446735.1 Nocardiopsis protaetiae | reverse complement strand
CGAGCGTCAGCCCGGGGTGGCCGAGGAGATGGTGCGCTGGGCCGCGATCGGGCAGATGGTCCGCCGTCTGGCACGCGGCCGGGAGGCGACCCGCCAGCAGGCCTGGACGAGTCAGGGCCCTATTTCCTGACCCTTCTCAAACACGCTCTCAGCTTGAGATTTAACCTGTGCCCTCGGCCGGCTCGCTGAGCCGGGCGGGGATTTCGGCGTTCAGCAGACAACGAAGCGGCCCCGGGGAGATCATGTGCGCTGTCGACACGCCGATGACACCACCCCGAGGCCACGAACATGAGTCTGCT
>NZ_JBJJBV010000058.1:0-28918 GCF_045446735.1 Nocardiopsis protaetiae | reverse complement strand
GGTTCGTCAGGGGTGGAGGACTGGGCGGAACGATCCTGGTCGAAGTACATATATTCACGGTGCGTGACGAACCGGCCGCGCGCAACGACTTTCTGAGACCTGTGGAAAACTCCCCCGCGGGAGCGGCCCGGACGTCAGGCGTCCGCGATGCCCTGCGGCCGCTCCGGCGCGGCCGGTGTCCCCCGGCCCTCGCGCGGCTCCGGGACCTTGCCGTCCTCCCGGCCGTCCGGCAGGCACACCCGGTTGCGCCCGGTCTCCTTGGCCCGGTACAGCGCCAGGTCGGCGGCGGTGAGCAGCTCCACCAGGTCGTTGCCGTGTTCCCCGACCACGGCCAGGCCGACCGACACGGTGACGGTGACCTTGAGCTTGTCCACCTCGATCTCCATGCACCCCACCTCCACGCGCAGGCGTTCGGCGGCGTGCCAGGCCTCGCCCACGTCGGAGCCCGGCAGCAGCACCACGAACTCCTCCCCGCCGAACCGCCCCAGCAGGTCGGACTGGCGCAGCTGGTGGGAGATCGTGGTCGCCACCCCCATGAGCACCTGGTCGCCGAAGAGGTGCCCGTGGGTGTCGTTGACCCGCTTGAAGTGGTCGATGTCGATGATGAGGACCGCCGACCGGTTGCGCGAGGCACGGGCCCGGGCGATCTCGATCGAGGCCTCCTGCTCCCAGGTGGGCGCGTTGAGCAGCCCGGTCTTGGGGTCGGTCCGCGCGGCCGTCTGCAACTGCTGGTACAGCAGGCTGCGCTGGAGCAGCAGGAGCGGCGGGAGGGCGATGGGCAGGAGGAAGAGGGAGATGTTGGCCAGGACCGCCACGACGATGCCCATGCACACCTCGGCGGCGTCGACCATGAGCACTTCGCGGTCCCACATCGGGGGCGGCTTGCGCTTGGTCCCGCTGCTGGCCCGGATCGCCAGGGTCACGGCGCACGCGTTGAGGAGGGTGAACATCATGCAGCAGACGAGGGCGACCAGCACACCGGGCGCGGACTGCAGCAGGCCGGACACATCGGCGCCCCCCTGCAGGCCCTGGCCGAGGTCCCGGGACACGAACGTGTGCCAGACCACCGACACGATGAAACCGGACAGGCCCACGGAGACGACGTTGAACACCCGCCGGTGCATCAGCGTCTGCCGGGTCCGCCACTGGAGGAGGAAGTAGATCGGGATCGGGATGAGGAACGAGTAGACGGGGGGCAGCAGCAGGACGACCGGGAACCACCAGGCGCCCAGCAGGTCCTGGTTGAGCCCGGCATGCTGCGCCGCGCCCAGGCGCCGGTTGCCCTCCACGCAGATCATCGCGCCGGCCGCGAGGAACACGAACACCAGGAGGTCGTCGTCGGAGAAGGGGGTCAACGCGAACGCCACCCCGCACAGGAACAGCGCGGCGACCAGAAGCAAGGACATGTAGATGATGAGGCCGACGGGCTCCTGGAAGAACGGCCAGCGCGACCGCCCGATGACAGACCGTTCGGCCGACGTCACCGGCTTCTCCGAAACACTCACTCCCCCACCCTCCCTTCACTCTCCATCCTCCGCACCGCCTCCCCTTCCCCTTCGATCCCTTGGTCGCCCCCCATGGTTCTCCCTTCGACGGGCATTTCTCGCCCGGCGTTCCCCTACCGTGCCACTCAGTGACGACCTCTGGGTAGCCCTGTTCCCAAGAGGTGACCTTCAGGCCCGGATCAAGACGGCACCCTACCACTTTACATTACTTTGAGTAATAGGTTAATTGCTCAATGTATGGATGTGGAACCCGGAGCACCCGAGCACCGCGAGGAACCTCGTACCAAGGTGGGGTCTGGTCAGAATGTGCGTTCTGGGGCATTCTTCTCTGGGGCCCGGAGTCACCATGTGATCGCTGTGCGTCTCCCCATTGGACGCTCGGTATTCCTGGGCACCAACCCGCCCAACCACCGTCCCGAGGAGGACCAACAGATGACCGATGGCAACTGGACGTGGACCTGATCCCACGATGAGGCCCGGGGGCGGTCGGCTCGTCGCCGCCCGCCCCCGGGCCGTGTTCTCATCGGCGGCGGTCGCTCGGGGCGGCCGCCGCACCCGCACTCACTCCGTCGCCGTCGGCGCCGCCACCTCGTACGCCGCACGGAACGCCCGGTAGCGCGCGAGCTCGGCCTCCATCGGCTCCACCACACGTGCCACGGCGATCTCCCGCACCTTGGCCTGGGCCGCCCGTTCCACGTCCTCCCGGCGCTGCACCGCGGCCACCTCCACGAGGTTCCCGCAGCCGACACCGGTCAGCCATCCCACCGCGAGGGCGGCGACGACCAGGGCGGAGGCGTAGACCACGAACACCGCGTCGTCGAACATCGCGATGCCGGTGATCCCCCCGCCCAGCCGGCTCACCAGCGCCACGAGCGCCCAGGCCAGCCCGATCCCGGCCACGGCCAGCAGCGCGAACTGCATCGACCGCGCCATCCGCCACCACGACGGGCTCTGGTCGGGGTCGCCGACCGCGGACGACACCGCCCCGCCCAGCTCGGCGGGCAGCCCGGTCACCGCCGACCGGGCGGCGGCGCGCATCCGGCGCCGCCACGGCGCGGGCATGTCCTCGGACACGGTGTCGGCCGCCTCGGACAGGACCGTTTCGAGCTCGGCCTCGTGGGCGTCCACGGGCCCGCCCAGCACCTGGTCGCCGTCCTTGCGCAGGAAGTCGAGCTGCACGGCGGCCAGCGGGTCCTTGCGCAGGCGGGCCGCCCGGCGGGCGACCGGCCAGCCGACCCGGCGCCGCCCACGGCGGACGTCGTTGGTCTCGACGGCGTCGGCGACGGCCGTGACCGCGGCCGCCCGGGCCAGCCCTTCCTGAACGCGCGAGCGCACGTCGGCGGGGACGTTCTCGGGCACCGGGGCCTCGCCGATGTACTCGGCGTAGGGGGCGACGACCTGGTCGAGGTCGGCGACGAGCCGGTCGACGAGGGCGCGCCGGTCCCGCACCGTCTCGGCGAGGTACTCGTGCAGGTCGCGGATGCCCTGCCCGGTGAGCGTGGAGGTGGTCAGCACCCGGGGGTGCACCCCGGACTCCGACTCCAGCAGGCGGCGCAGGTCGGTGAGGAGCTCCTTGAGCTCATCGGGTTCGACCTTGTCCACCTGGTTGAGCACCGCGACGGTGACCGCGCCGTGCCCGGCCATCTTGGCCAGGTAGCGGTGGTGGACGGCGGCGTCGGCGTACTTCTGCGGGTCGAGCACCCAGACGAGCAGGTCGACGGAGCCGATGAGCCGGTCGGCCTCGGCGGTGTGCATGCTACGCACCGAGTCGTGGTCGGGCAGGTCGAGCAGGACCAGTCCGGTCAGCTCGGAGTCGCCCGAGTCCAGAACGCTGGTGCGCGAGTGGCGCAGCCGCGTGGGCACGCCGAGCCAGCTCAGCAGGGGGTCGGCGCCCTCGTGGCCCCACACGCAGGCGTGCGCCTGGGAGGTGGTGGGCCGGGTGATGCCGGTCTGCGACAGCTCCAGCCCGCACAGGGCGTTGAACAGGGACGACTTGCCGCTGCCGGTGCCGCCCGCGAGGGCGACGACGGTGTGCTCGGCGGACAGCCGCAGGCGGGCCCCGGCGTGGTCGAGCAGTTGCCCGGCTCGGGCGGTGATGTCCTGCGGCAGGTCGCCCTGGCCGAGTTCGGTGAGGGTGGACAGGGCGTCCAGCCGCTCGATGAGTTCGGCGCGGGTGGTGTTCCTGGTGTGCTGCCAGGAGTCGTGGGTGGTGGGCCGGTACTCCTCGTCGGGGTCGGTGCCCGCGGCGGTCCCCGCCGCCGTGGATCCCGTCGGCCCCGCCGTCGCGGGGTCCACGGCCCGGAAGGACCCGGAGACCGCGGAGGGGCCGGGGACACGGCGGGGCAGCGGCTCCGGACCGTCGTCGCCGGTGTCGGCGGCGGCGGGTTCGGCGGTCTGCTCCGAGGGATCGGCGGGTTCGGGAGCCCAGGGGGCCGCCTCCGCACCGGGGGCCGCGGCCTCCTCGGGCGCACGGTCCCGGGTGCCGTCACCGGCCGCCGTCTCCTCCTCCGCGGAGGTGCGGGCGGCGCGTTCCACCCGGGCGCGGCGGCCCGCGGCGGGGACGGCGGCGAAGACCCCGGTGTTCCCGGTGCCCCCGCCGGTGCTGCGCCCGGCGATGCGCGTGTCGTCGGCGGCCTCGGCGAGGCTGCCGACCCAGCCGGCCAGGCCGTCGGGGTCCTCGTCGGCGGACTCCGCCGCCGGCCCGCCCGTGTCGTCGGCCCTGCCCGACGCGTCCGGTTCGTCCGGCGTGCCCTGGGCGTCCCGGGCGTCCGGCGCGGTGCGCGCGGCCGCCGTGTGGCGCGCGTGGCGGCCGCTGCGGCGGCCCCTGGCCCCGGTGTCCTCGGACACGGCGTCGCCGTCGTCCTCGGGAGGCTGAGGGCCCTGGGAGCCCTGTGGGGCCTCCTCCGCGGCGGGCTCGCCCTGGGCGGCCGACGCGTCGCCGGGGTAGGCGGAGATCCCGTCGTGTGCGGGTTCCTCCGCCTCCCCGGCGGGGCCGGCGTGGTCCGGGTGCTCGGGGACCGGCACGGTGTAACCGCGCCAGGGCCCGTTGCCCGTGGGCGCCGGTGCGTCCCCGTCCGGGGCGGCGTCGGTGTCCCCGTGCGGCTGCGCGGGGTTCCACTGAGTCGTCATCGTGCTATCTCAAGGTTGTACGTGGCCTGGTAGAGCTGGACGGCGGCGTCCTCGGAGGGGATCCCCGCCGACGCCAGTGCGGTGTCGAAGGGGACCCGTTCGCGGTCGAGCAGGCCGTTGATGCGGGCGATGAGGTTCTCCCGCGCCTTCGCGCCGATGCTGCGCAGCGACTGCGCGCCGAACAACCCCTTGAGCAGGCGTTGCGGGGACGGACCGGAGGGCTCGGCGGCGTGCGCGCCGCCCCCGGAGCTGGACCGCTCGTAGCCGAGCAGGTCGATGATGAGGATCAGGGTGACGATGTCGCGGTCGAAGGTGACCAGTCGGGCGACGGAGCGCTTGGTGGCCCCGGCCTCCCCGGTCATCTCGGCGATGTCGCGCTGCCACTCGCCGATCTCCTGGCGGATCTGCTGGACCAGCAGGCCGGTGCCGGGCTGGTTGAGGGCCTTGGTGGCCAGGTCGGTGCCGCCGGGGACCTCCCGCCAGACGCTTTCGACCTCCTCGGAGGCGCGTTCGCAGGAGGACACCACGAGGGCCTCGACGGCGTCGCGGACGGCGCGCTCCAGGGCGGCCACCCGCTGTCCGCGTTCGGCCTGCTCGGCCCGTCCCGTCCGGCGGGAGCGCCGGCCGCGCGGGCGCAGGCTGCGGGCGAGTTCGCCGCTGGCGGCGACCTCCTGCCAGCGGGCGATCAGCGAGCCGCGCAGCAGGGAGCCGTCGCCGAGCCCGGTGCCGATGCGCGCCCGGGTGTCGGCGTAGGCGGTGTCCACCGCGGTGGCCATCACCCGCCCGGCCTCGATCTGGGTCTCCACCTGGCGGGCCAGCTCGGGCACCCGGGTGCGGAAGCTGTCGATGACCCCGATGAAGGTGCGCCGGGAGACCCGGTCGCGCTGTTCGGCCTCGCCCGCCACGTCCGCGAGGAAACCGCGGATGTGGTCGGCGACGTTAGAGGTGAAGCGTTCACCCTGGATCTGGTCGGTCTCGGGGATCGCGAACCGGGCGGCCGAGCCCAGTCCGTTGGCCTCCAGCATGGCGCCGAAGTGGTCCAGGAGCCTGCGGCGGCCCCGGCGCGGCACCCGGGACAGCACGACGGCCATGGAGGTGTCACGATCGCGGGCGACCTGGAGGAACTCCCACACGCGCGCGTCGGCGTAGCGGCTGCTGGTGGTGACGAACACCCACAGGTCGGCGGCGTCGAGGAACTTGGCCGCGAACTCGTGGTGGGCGGCCACCGCGGAGTCGACGTCGGGGGTGTCGAGCAGGGCCACGCCGGGGGGCATGGCCTCGGTGGCGGCCAGGACCAGCATGCCGTCCTTGCCGGGCATGGCCAGGCCCTGCTGGCGCACACGTGGCAGGGACGGGATGAAGGAGGCCTCGCTGAACCAGTCCACGTCGGCGGGGTTGCACGCCAGGACGGGGCTGTTGGTGGTGGGCCTGCGCACGCCGGTGGTGGTGACCTGTTCGCCGACCAGGCTGTTGACCAGGGTGGACTTGCCCGCTCCGGTGGATCCCGCGACCGCGATGAGCAGCGGGATGTCGGGGCGGCGCACCCGGGGCAGCACGTAGTCGGCGAGCTGGGCGAGCACGTCGGCCTGTAGGACGCGCCCCTCCTCGGCTCCGGGGAGGTCGTCGGCGAATCTGAGGTCCCGGATCTGCTTGCGCAGGGATTCCAGGACCTGCTCGAAACGGTCGTCCTCCGGAGCGGGGGCACGGTGTTTGGCGGGTCCGGCCGGAACGGGGACGGTGGGCCCCCGCCGGGCCTCGTTGATGGCCCGGGGGTCTCCCTCGGGCGGCGGTCCGGAGCCCTGGGCGGGCTGGTCGGAGGTGGCGGCCGGTCCGGTACCGAACCGGTCCGCGGGACCGGAACCGGTGGTGTCCGGCGCGGCCGACGGCCGGGTCATGATCGGTATGCCCTCCTCATCGGTGCTGGCGTCCCTCCGGGCTGGCGACGCCATTCGGGGGGTGTTATGGGAGATCGCGCCCGGTCGCCAGTCGATGGGTCTCGAACTGGTTCCCCGTGTGCAGTATGTCAAGTTCCCGCGCTGTTTGGACCACTTCCCCGATGATCACCACCGCGGGGGGCCGCACTCCGGCCTCCGCGGCCGAGTCGGCGATGGTGGCCAGCGTACCCGTGACCGTCCTCTGCCCGGGCAGGGTCGCCTCCTGGACGACGGCGACGGGCGTGTCGGCGGAGCGCCCGTGGGAGATGAGCGCTTCGGTGATCGCGGCCAGGCGTTCGACCCCCATGAGGGCGACGACGGTGCCGCCCGCGCGGGCCAGGCCCGCCCAGTCCACGGTGGACCGGGGGTCGCCGGGCGCGACGTGGGCGGAGACGATGTGGACGTCCTGGGCGACACCGCGGTGGGTGGCGGGGATCCCGGCGGCGGCGGGCGCGGCGAGCGCGCTGGTGACGCCGGGCACGGCGATGACGGGGATGCCGGCGGCGGCGCAGGCCGCGGCCTCCTCGCCCCCGCGTCCGAAGAGGAAGGAGTCGCCGCCCTTGAGGCGGACCACGAACCTCCCCTGCCGAGCGCGGTCGACGAGGACCCGGTTGATCTCCTCCTGCTTCATGGAGCGGCCGTAGGGGATCTTGGCGGCGTCGACGATCTCCACGTCGGCGGGGAGCCGGTCCAGCAGGGAGGTGGGGGCGAGCCGGTCCACCACCACGACGTCGGCCTGGGAGAGCAGCTGCCGTCCCCGAACCGTGATCAGACCGGGATCACCGGGGCCGCCGCCGACCAGGGCGACGCCGGTGAGGCGCTCGCGCCCGCGGCGGGCGTCCAGGGTGCCGTCGGCCAGGCCGTCGACGATGGCGTCGCGCAGTCCGGCGGAGCGGCGCGGGTCGCCGGAGGCGACGACGCCGACGGTGATGCCGCCCTCCTGGCCGCTGGCCGGGGTCCAGGCCGCAGAGGCGTGCCGGTCGTCGGCGCGCACGCACCAGATGCGGGCGGCCTCGGCCTCGGCGGCGACGGCGGCGTTGACCTCGGCGTCGTCGGTGGCGGCGTGGACCAGCCAGTGGGCGGGGGCGCCGGGTCCGGCGACGTCGCCGGGCTCGTAGGCGCGGGCGACCCAGGTGATGCGCCCGGCGTCGGCGAGGTCCTCCAGCGCGGCGGCGACGGCCGGGGCCACCACGGTGACCCGGGCCCCGGCCTGGAGCAGGACGGGGACACGGCGTTGGGCGACGCGGCCGCCGCCGATGACGAGGACGTCACGGTCGTGCAGGCGCAGGCCGAGGAGATAGGTCACGGGGCGCACCCCTTCGGTCGTCGGTTGCGGCGGGCCCCGGCGACGGCGGCGGGGCACCGGCGGGGCCGTCACCTGGCACAACGCCGTGACGCCCGCCGGCATGGTCGGCGATTGCTTCAAATTACCTTGTCAAAGGGGTATTACGGGGAGATGAAGCAGGCCGCGGGGAGAATGTGAGACCGCCCGCACCCGGCAGGGTGCGGGCGGTCTCGGTGGTCGGCGGACGCCCGGGTCAGTGCGCGGAGGAGACCCCGGCGTCGTCGAAGGTCGCGACGTCGCGCAGGGCCCGGGCCGCGCCCTGGAGCAGCGGCAGGGCCAGCAGCGCCCCCGACCCCTCGCCCAGGCGCATCTCCAGGTCCACCAGCGGGCGCAGGCCCAGGTGCTCCAGCACCAGGGCGTGGCCGGGCTCGCTGGAGCGGTGGCCGGCGAAGTAGGCGCCGGTGGAGTCGCCGGAGATCGCCGCGGCGGCCAGGGCGGCCGACCCGGCGATGACGCCGTCGAGCAGCACCGGGACGCGCAGGGCGGCGCCGCCGAGGATGAACCCGGCCAGGGCCGCGTGCTCCAGCCCGCCCAGGGCGGCCAGGGTGCCGATGGGGTCGGCCGGGTCCACGGGGTTGGCCGCCAGGGCGCGGCGGACCACGTCGACCTTGTTCTCGAACATCGCGTCGTCCACCCCGGTGCCGCGGCCGGTGGCGTCCTCGGCGGCGGCGCCGGTGAAGGCGCAGATGAGGGCGGCCGAGGGGGTGGTGTTGGCGATGCCCATGTCGCCGGTGATCAGGCAGCGGTTGCCCGCGGTGACCAGGTCGCGGGCCACCTCGATGCCGCTCTCCAGGGCCTGCATGGCCTGGTCGCGGGTCATGGCGGGCCCCTGGGTGATGTCGGCGGTGCCCCGGGCGACCTTGCGCGACAGCAGCCCGGCGGCGTGCGGCAGGTCGCCGACCACGCCGACGTCGATCACGGTGACCTCGGCGCCGACCTGGGCGGCGAACGCGTTGACGACGGCCCCGCCGTTGAGGAAGTTGTGCACCATCTGCTCGGTGACCTCCTGCGGCCAGGCGGTCACCCCCTGGGCGTGGACGCCGTGGTCCCCGGCGAACACGGCGACGGCCGCGGGCTCGGGGATGGGCGGGGGGCATTCCCCGGCGAGCCCGGCGAGGCGGACGGACACCTCTTCCAGGATCCCGAGGGAGCCCGGCGGCTTGGTCATCCGGTCCTGCCGGTCCCGGGCCTCCTCCACCGCGCGGGTGTTCAGGGCTCCGATGGCGGCGATGGTCTCCTCCAGCAGGGTCGTGGGCTCCTGGCCGGGCAGACCGCGTCGACCGTAGCGGTCGTGGTGCACCGCCCAGGACAGGGGGCGTCCCTTCACCCAGCCGGAGAGGCTGAGCTCGGGTTCGGTGGGGAACTCCTCGACGTGGCCCAGGCACAGGTAGGCGACGACTTCGAGGTGGGAGGGCAGGTCGAGGGCGGCGGCGACGTCGCGTTCGTCGGCGAAGCCGACCCAGCCCACGCCCAGGCCCTCGGCGCGGGCGGCCAGCCACAGGTTCTCCACGGCCAGGGCGGCGGCGTAGGAGGAGCTCATGGGCCGGGCGTGGCGGCCGGGGGTGTGCCGCAGTCCGCGGGTGGGGTCGACGGTGACCGCGATGTTGAGCGGGGCCTCGGCCACGGCCTCGACCTTGAGCCCGGAGAAGGCGCGGGCGCGGGTGCTGGGCAGGGCATGGGCGTACTCGTCGCGTTCGCGCCGGGCCAGGTCCAGGACGCGGCCGCGCAGGTCGGGGTCCTCGATGACCAGGAAGTCCCAGGGCTGGGAGTGGCCGATGCTGGGCGCCCGGTGGGCGGCCTCCAGGACGCGGGTGAGCACCTCGTGGTCGACGGGGTCGGGGAGGAACCCGGTGCGCACGTCGCGCCGGTCGTGGATGGCCCGGTAGACGGCGTCGCGCGCGGCGTCGTCGTAGGCGTGGTCGGGCCGTTCCGACGGGGTGGCCGACTCCGCGGGGGCGGGCCCCGTGCGGGCCGGCTCGGCGGGGGCCGGTTCCGGGGCGGGTCGGACCGCCGCGGGTCGGGGCGGCTGTGCCGGGTGCGGCTCGGGGTGGGGGAGGGCCGCTTCGTGTGCGTGCATGCTCTGTTCTGCTTCGGTGGTCGCGGGGGTGGTGTCCGCGGGTGTCCCGTCGGCGGTGGCCGCCGGGTGGTGGGCGTGTTCCGGCGTGGTGGTGTCCGCGGGCCGGTCCCCGGCCCGGGGGGCGGGGTCGGGCGCGTTCCGGAAGGGGATCACGTTGGGCCGGGCCGGCGGCGCCGGCGCGGGCTCGGCGGGCGGGTCGGGCTCGGGAGCGGGGGGCTCGGCCCGGTCGGCCGGCTCGGGCCGCGGCGCGGCGGGGGCCGGGGCCGGCGGAGCGGCCGGGGGTGCGGGCGGTGCCGGGGGCTGCGCCGCCGGAGGCTGGACCACAGGGGGCTGTGCCACCGAGGGCTGTGCCGCCGGGGACGGGGCGGGGCGGATACCGGGGGCGGGGTCGGGCCGCCGGAACGGGTTGGCCCCCGCCGGTCGCCGGGGCCGGGTGCCGCGGCCGCTCTCGGGCAGGCCGTCGAGCAGGCCGCCGAGCGGTCCGAGTCCGGGCGCCCCGGTGGTCCGGCCGTGCGAGTCCTCGCCGCCGGAGCCGCCGTGGCGGGATTCCTCGCGGTCGTCCTCGGTCATGATCGCCCCCCGTGAAGATGTGTCGACTGCCCGTTCCCACTGCTCGTTCCGGTGTTCGACCGGCAAGAGTAGCCTGCGGCGGTACACCGCTCGTACGTGTCCCCGGGCCTTGGGCGGATCGCCTCTCGACCCCCTTGCCCAAGCCCCGCACATCACCGTCAACTGTGCCAGAGCCACCCGGAGGGCGCGCGGGCGGCGTCCGTTACCTCCCGTGTCATCCCAGGTGGAAGCGGATTTCGGCGGACTGCGGAAAGTGCCGCGGGGCGGCGGCGGGCACCGGTGGACACCGACGGCGGCACACCCGGCATGCGGCTTTCATCGCCCGGTGTCCGGTGTTGCGGAACGGCGCGTCCGGAACCGGCCAGCGCTCCCGCCCCTTTTCACGCACGGATGGTTACCCACCGTGGTCGGACCTGTGCGAGAGTGGCTGGGCCCCTGCCCCCGGGAACCCCCATCGCGCATCCGAAGGAGACGACCCGCATGCGACGACGCACGTTCCTCACCGGTGCCACCGCCGCGGCCGGACTGGCCGCGCTGGGCGGCGTTGCGGCGCCCCGCACCGCCCTGGCCGTGGGGGACGGCACCGTTCCCCGCGTCCTGGCGGAGACCGCCCCCGCCGGCTCCCCCGTTCTCACCGAGCGGCCGTTCGACGTGGTCACGGTGACCGGCCGCCCCGGCGCCCACGGCGCCATCCGGTTCCGGACCCCCTCCGGCACCGGCGACTGGGAGCCCCTCCACCTGCACGCCGAGGGCCGCGAGGACGACGCACCCGTGGGCTCCGCCCTGGTCCGCGCCCCCGAGGGCGCCACCGGCTACGAGGCCGACATCGCCGGGGACACCGCCGCCGTGAACCTGTTCGACGGCGAGGGCCTGCGCGTCGGCGGCCCCGAACGCACCTCCCTGTCCGCGCGGGAGACCCGCTCCGCGGACCTGCCCCTCCTGCGCCTGCGCACCCGAGCCGGATGGGGCGCCGACGAGTCCTGGCGGTTCGACGACGAGGGCGACGACCTGTGGCCCGCGGTGTTCCACCCGGTGCAGGCGATCACCGTGCACCACACCGCCATGGCGACCACCGGCGACCACGCCGCCGACGTGCGCGCCGTGTACTACCTGCACGCGGTGCAACAGGCCTGGGGCGACATCGGCTACCACCTGCTCATCGACCCCGAGGGCGGGGTGTACGAGGGCCGCCACTCCGGTGAGGACGGCGTCCCCGTCTTCTCCGGCCTCCCGCTGCCCGGCCGGGCACGCTCCGTCACCGCCGGGCACGCCTTCGGGGTCAACCACGGCAATATCGGCGTGTGCCTGCTCGGGGACTTCACCGACGCCCTGCCCACCCGGGCCGCCCAGGACTCCCTGGTGCACGTGCTGAGCCTGCTGTGCGCGGTGACCGGGGTGGACCCGCGCGCCGGGATCGACTACACCAACCCCGCCACCGGTGACGTCACCCCCGGCCCTGCGCTGGGCCGGCACCGCGACTGGCTGTCCACCGAGTGCCCCGGCAACGCCTTCGCCGAGGTGTTCGACACCGCCGTCCGCGACCGCGTCGCCCGCGGCCTGGTCTGAGCCCTCGCGGCCCGAACCCCCGCGATCCGAACCCCGCGGCCGGTGCTCCCGGCGCCGGCCGCGGAGCACGCCCTACGCTTGTGGAACCGAGTCCTGTGAACCCGGGAGAGTTCCCCGATGACCGCCCTGCGACCGCCGCACCCCGTCCTGCCCTCCGTCGTCCTGGAGACCGAGCGGCTGCGCCTGCGCGCCTTCATCGAGGACGACATCGACGACGTGTACGCCGCCTGTAGCGATCCGGGCCTGCAGGCCTGGCTCCCCCTCCCCCGCCCCGACGTCCCCTACACGCGCGCCGACGCCGAGCAGTGGTGCCGGGAGATCGCCCCGGGGATGCGCACCGGCGGCGAGGGCCAGCAGTGGGCGGTCACCCTCAGGGACGGCGGCCGGCTGGTCGGCGCGGTGGGGCTGGTCCGCGTGATGTGGCAGGCGATGAACAGCGAGATCGGCTACTGGGCGGCCCCCGCCGAACGCGGCCGGGGCCACGTCACCGAGGCGGTGGTCGCGGTGTCGCGCTGGGCCCTGGACCAGGGGTTCCAGCGGCTGGAGATCAAGGCGGCCACCGAGAACACGGCCTCGCGCCGGGTGGCCGTGAAGTCCGGTTTCACCCTGGAGGGCGTGGAGCGCAGCGCCATGCCGCTGCACGGGGGCCGCCGCGCCGACCTGGCCGTGTACGGGCTGATCCCCGCCGACCTCCACGGCTAGCCGGATCGCGGCGCGCCGCCCGCCTCACCCCCACACCCGGGACAGCGACCAGGTCCCGGTGGCGGTGTCGTGGCGCAGTTCGTACACCCCCTCGGAACCGGCGGCGCCGGCCTCCAGCCGCCAGTGCTCGCTGCGCGGTGTCAGGGGGCCGCGCGAGGGCCGCCACCCGTCCTGCGGCGTCACCCAGTGGTCCATGATCCGGCGCACGCCGTAGACCCTGCCGTTCCAGGTGAACCGGGCCGGCCGGCCCGCGTCCACCACGACCGTCACCTCTGTCCCGTAGTACCTTCCCACGACACTTCCCCTCGGCATCGACCCCTCCGGCCCCGCATGTGCCCGCCCGTGGGGAAGATACGGACAGATGTTCGAACAAGTGTTCCCACAGTAGCGAAATCGGCCGACCCGTGGAACTGTTTCGCGAAGGTCGGCATCACCTCAGGTGACCGGCGCGCGACACCCCCTGTCGGCCCGCCGCCCGCCGGCCCCGGGGAGCCCCTGCCCGGAACCGCACGGCGTGTCGCCCTCGGTACGCTTGCACCACCCCATCCCCGATCCAGGCGAGGACCCTCCACCGTGACGTCGAACGGCCACCAGAGCGGCAAACCCCTGCGCGCGGGCGACCCCCGGGAACTCGGTGGCCACCGGATCACCGCACGTCTGGGCCGGGGCGGCATGGGCACCGTCTACCTGGCGGAGGACGCCTCCGGGCGGCCCGTCGCCATCAAGCTCATCCACCCCGACCTGGCCGACGACGAGTCGTTCCGGCTGCGGTTCGCCCGCGAGGTGGAGTCGGCCCGCCGGGTCGCCCGGTTCTCCACCGCCGGGGTCATCGACGCCCGGTTGGAGGGCGACACGCTGTTCATCGTCTCCGAGTACGTCCCGGGGCCGAACCTGGACGAGGCGGTCCGCCGGGGCGGCCCGATGTCCGGGGGCACCCTGGACGGCCTGGCCATGGGCGTGGCCGCCGCGCTCACCGCCATCCACGGGTCGGGGGTGATCCACCGCGACCTCAAGCCCGCCAACGTGCTGCTGTCCCCGGTGGGCCCCAAGGTGATCGACTTCGGGATCGCCCGCGCCCTGGAGGACTCCGGCGGCGGGGTCACCCGGTCCAGCCAGCTGCTGGGCACCCCTTCGTACATGGCCCCCGAACTGCTGATGGGCGAGCGGCCCACGGCCGCGGCCGACATCTTCGCCTGGGGCTGCCTGGTGGCCTTCGCCGGTATCGGCGAGGCGCCGTTCGACGCCCCCACCGTGCCCGCGGTGCTGCACAACATCACCTCGGCGCCGCCCCGGCTGGAGGGGCTGGACCCGAGCCTGTACGACCTGGTGGCCGCGGCCCTGGACAAGGACCCGGCCCGGCGGCCCACCTCGCAGCAGATCCTGGCCCGGCTGACCGGGCAGGAGGCCCCGGCCGAGGCCGAGGTGCGGCGCAGCATCAGCGACTCCTGGGAGGTGCCGACCGGCCTCCCGGTCCCGGGCGCGCCGCCCGTCCCGGGCACCCCGCCGCACGGGCGGACCCCGCCCGAGGGGGCCACCGCGCCCTTCCCGCAGGGGCAGGTCCGGCAGGGGCAGATGCAGGGGTCCGGCCCGGCGGCGCCCTACCGGCAGGCCCAATCCCCCGCCTACCAGGGCCCCAGCGGCGGGCAGGTCCCGCCGACGCTGTACGGCCAGGCCCACTACGGGCCCGGCGGCCAGGTGGCGCCCACCCACCAGATACCCGCCGGGTACCCGTCCCCGCCGCACGGGCAGCCCGCGTACGGTTCGCACGCGGGCCCGGGCGGCCCCGGCACCCCGGTGCCGCCGCACGGGGGCGGCGACGCGAACGGGTCGGGTGAGGCCCCCAGGGGCGGCCGCCGCCGGCTGCTCGGCCTCGGGGCGGGCGCGGGCGCGCTCGTGCTGGTCGCCGGGATCGGCGCGGTGGCCCTGATCGACCGCGGCGAGGAGATCCCGCCGAGCAGCACCCTGTACAGGGTCGACTTCAGCACCAACCCCCCGTGGAACTCCGTGATCCAGGAGGAGGGGGAGAGCGACGGGTACTGGGCCGAGCAGCGCGGCTACCTGCTCTCACTGGAGCCGAGCGACATGTCCGACTCCCGCGGGGAGCTGGTCCCGCTGTCCTCCGTCTCGGAGGAGGACCCGCTGCCCGCCGCCCTCGTCGTGAGCGCCACGGCCTACGCCGTCCAGGGCCCGGAGACGGGACTGTTCGGCGTGCGCTGCTGGCACAACTTCGACGACGACCGGAACCGGAGCCAGTACGAGGCGCTGCTGCGCTTCGACGGGGGCGCCGAACTGCGGCGGCTGAGCGACCGGGAGGGGGACCAGGTCCTCGCCGACACCGGCACGGTGGGCTCCTTCGAGCCCTACCCCGTGGTCGACGCCGGGACCCGGCCCGAGGGCTACGACCCGACCGACCCCTACGACTTCGACGCCGAGGCGGTCCCGCTCAACACCGTCACCCTGACCTGCCGCTACCACGACGCGGAGGACCCGGACGGGGAGCGGATGGAGCTGTCGATGTGGGTCAACGACGAGCACGTGCTGTCCCACACCGACGAGGAGCCGCTGCCCGACAACGCCGAGGAGGTCGACGACCGCCGCCAGTCCGGGATGTCGGTCCGCCCCGGCCCGGGGCTGGAGCCGCTGAGCGTGCTCTTCACCGACTTCTACGTCGGCGAGATCACCGACGAGGAGGCGCGCTAGCGCGCCGGGGCCCGTGCGGGCGGGGTGCCGCCGTGGCACCCCGGCCCGGTGCCCCGCCGGGGTACCGGGCCGTCCTCGGGCCGGCGGACCTGTTCTTCCGGGCCCCGGCGAACACCCTCAGGAGGTCAGGACGGGGAGCCTCAGGTACGAGGCGCGCTCGCCGCCGGTGTGGATGATGTGCCGTCCGCTGTTGGCGGGGGCGTAGTCCTTCGTCCCGGGCATCATCGGCCCCAGGATGTTCCGAGAGCTGACGACGAACCGGAGCTGCTCACCGGGGTAGAACACCAGACCCACGGGGAGCAGCTCGATCTCGACCTCGACGACCTCGCCCGGGGAGAGCTTCTCCACCCGGTCGAAGGAGTGGACGGGGATGTCATCGGTCGAGAGCGTCTCGTCGAGATGGCGCAGGGAGACCCGCAGGCGCCCGTCCGACCCCTTGTAACGCAGGATCGTCGCACCGTTCTCGGTGACGTCGTGGGCCATCGCGCTCCGGTTCGGCGTGGTGAACTCCTGCAACGGGGTTCCGTGCCGATCGAGCTTCTGGACCAGCACGAACAGGTCCATGTCGTCGGAGCCCTCGGCCTCGACCCACAGGTGCGCCTTCGGGTAGCCGACCAGTGTGGTCTCCTCCTCGAAACGGGTGAGGAACGACACCAGGTCCGGGGCGGCGTCCACGGCATAGCCCGCGGAGGCCTCCTCCGCCGGGACGGCGGTGCCCAGGGAGCGTGAACGCGCGTCGAGGTGGTACCTGGTCGGTGTCACCCCGGCCGGCGGGAACTCCTGCGCGGGGACCGCGACCCGGCCGCCGCCCTCCAGGTCCAGCACCGAGTAGCGCACGCGCGGCGTCTTCTCCCAGCCGTTGTCCTCGCCCTTGAGGAAGTGGTCGAAGAAGCGGCGCAGGTCCTCGACGTTGGCCTGGTCGTAGTAGTCGGGCCACTCCTGGCCGTTGTGGATGCGCAGCCACTTGTCCCGGGAGGCGATCCTGCGCCAGGCGCGGAAGGTGCCCGCGGTGTGCAGGGTGTTGGAGTAGCTGGCCACGACGTAGGCGGGCACCGTGATCCGGTCGAAGCGCGGGATCTTGTTCTCCCACAGCCCGTCCATGAGCGGGTGCTCCTCGATCTCGGTGAGGATGTCCTCCTTCCGGTTCCTCCCCCAGAAGCTGCCGTTCTGCAGGGTCGCGGCGAACCCGGTGTCCGGCATGCCGCCGCGCAGGGCCAGGTCGCGGTAGACGTCGCTCACGCCCTCCCACGGGTTGATCGCGGCCAGGTGCGGTGGCTGCTCGGCCGCGGTGAACCACTGGGAGACGGCCAGGTAGGAGGTGCCGCTCATCGCGACCTTGCCGGTGCACCAGTCCTGGACGGCCAGCCACTCGACCAGGTCGTGGCAGTCCTCGCCCTCCTGGCGGTCCCACAGGACGCTGTCGCCCTCCGATTCGGCCACGCCCCGGATGTCGGGGTTGCAGATCGCATACCCCTGTGCGCACCAGTACGCCGGGTCCGGGGCCTCGAACTTCTCCAGGCCCGAGACGATCCCGTTGTCCAGCCCGACCAGGCCGAAGACGCCCATCACGCTGGCGGAGGTCCCCTGGCCCTTGCCGTAGGGGCTCCACGCCACGATGACCGGTACCCGCTCCGTTCCGGCGGGACGGAGGACATCGACGTAGATCGTCACCCCGTCACGCAGTGTGACAGCCACGTCCTTCTCGAACACGATGTCGACGGGCAGCGGCTTGAACTGCGGTGCGATCCGAAAGCCCGCTTCCAGGGTCCGGGTCCCGGGCTCGAAGCCGCTCAGGATCCCGTACCTGGGCCCCGGCTCCAGCGGGTGGGACGGCACGAACACCTTCTGGTCGACGCTCATCGCGAGCTCCTCACGTCTCTCCGCCGACCGGTGGTCTCCGGCGGCGGTGCGAGCGTACGTCCGCGGATTCAAAAAATCAACAAGCGTTGAGATAGCGCCCCCGGAAGGTACTTTGAGCGCATGACCACGAGCACAGACCCCGCCCCGGGCCGCCGCGGAAGACGGCCGGGGACGAGCACGACACGACAGAACATCCTCGACACGGCCCGCGCCCGGTTCGCCGAGGACGGTTTCGCCGCGACGACGATCCGGCGGATCGCCGCCGACGCCGGGGTCGACGCGTCACTCGTGATCCAGTTCTTCCGGTCCAAGAACGAGCTGTTCGCGGCCGTGATGTCGGTCTCCCCGGACGCCCTGGCACGGTTCAGCGCGGCCTTCGACGGACCGGCCGAGAACCTCGGCGAACGGGTGGTCCGCGCCTACCTCGGCGTGTGGGAGGGATCGCCCGAGGATTCGGAGCCGCTCATGGCGATGCTCCGCGGCGCGATCTCCAACGAGCAGGCGCGCGCCCAGCTGGGGGAGTTCATCGAGGCCCGCCTGATCGATGCGGTGGGGCCCTCCCCCGCCGACCCCGGCGACGCGGCACTGCGCGCCGGACTGGCGTCGTCGATGCTGGTCGGCATCATCGTGGGGCGGCGTGTCGTCGGTGTTCCCACACTCGCGGAGGCGGATACCGAAAGATTGGTCGCGGTCGTCGCACCGGCGATCCAGAGCGTGCTGGTGTCCGGCGCCCCGCCGACCGGCCATGGTGGAGGAGGTCCCAGGCGATGACGGAGATCGAGGGACGTGTCTACGTCGACGGGCACCTCGTCCAGAGCCTGCACGACCTCCAGGGTGCGACGGAGGCGCTGCGCAAGCCCGGGGCGGTGGCCTGGATCGGCCTGGTCGACCCGGAGGCGGACACCCTCGACACGGCGGCGGACATGTTCGGGCTGCATCCGCTGGCCGTGGAGGACGCCCGCAAGGGGCACCAGCGCTCCAAGCTGGAACGGTACGGCGACACGATGTTCGTGGTGCTGCGCCCCGGCTGGTACGACGACGCGGGCGAACGCGTCGACTTCGGCGAGGTGCACCTGTTCGTCGGGCCGCGCTTCGTCATCACCGTCCGGCGCGGGCCGCGACCCGACCTGACGACGGTCCGGGAGGCCCTGGAGGCGGAACCGGAGTTCCTCGGCCTGGGACCGGAGGCGATGCTGACGGCGTTCCTCGACGCGATCGTGGACGGGGAGGCGCCCGTCATCGCCGGGCTGGAGGAGGACATCGACGAGATCGAGGACGACCTCTTCGGCGGGCAGGGCATCGACCCCGAACTGGCCGAGCGGATCTACCGGCTGTTGGAGCAGGTGATCGCCTTCCAGCGCGCGACCCGGCCGCTCCCCACCATGTTGCAGGGGCTGCTGCGCGGGGCCGTCCGGTACGGCACCGGCGACGAGGTGCAGAACCGGCTGCGCAACGTGCACGACCACACCGTCCGGGTGGCGGAGCGGGTCGACACGGCTCGGGCGCTGCTGGAGAACGCGCTCACCGTCCACTCCACCCTGGTGTCCCTGGAGCAGAACGAGGAGATGCGGCGGATGTCGGGCACCAGCCTCCGGCTCGCGGAGGAGACCATCGAGCAGGGGGAGGAGGTCAAGAAGATCTCCTCGTGGGCGGCGATCCTGTTCACCCCGACGCTCGTGGCCGGGGTGTACGGGATGAACTTCGACCGTATGCCGGAGCTGCACTGGACCTGGGGGTACCCGTTCGCCCTCATGCTCATGCTGGGCCTGGGAGTCGGTCTCTGGGGCGTGTTCAAGTGGCGCCACTGGCTCTGACCCGCCCACAGCAGGGCCGGGGGCGGGGTGCCGCCGTGGCACCTGCCCGGACCGGCCTGGCATGATGCCGAGCATTCGCATTCGGCAAGGAGTGGAAGCACATGCGCGCCATCGTCCTGGAGGAGACCGGCGGACCCGAGGTCCTGCGCCTCTCGGAGGTCCCCGACCCCGTACCCGGCCCCGGTGAGGTCCTCATCGACGTGGAGGCCCGCGGGGTCAACTTCATCGACATCTACCAGCGCAGCGGCCAGTACAGCGTTCCGCTGCCCTTCGTCCCGGGCATGGAGGCCGCCGGCACGGTGGCCGCCGTCGGCGAGGGCGTCGAGGACCTGTCCGTGGGGCGGCGGGTGGGCTGGGCGATGGCGCCGGGCGCCTACGCCGACCGCGCCGTGGTCAAGGCCGCCCTGGTGGTGCCGGTGCCCGAGGGGGTGTCCTCCGAGCAGGCGGCCGCCCTGCTGCTCCAGGGCATGACCGCCCACTACCTGGTGAACTCGGTGCACCCGGTGGCCGAGGGCGAGACCATCCTGGTGCACGCCGCGGCGGGCGGCACGGGCCTGCTCATCACCCGGCTCGCCAAGGAGCGGGGCGCCCGGGTGATCGGCACCGTCTCCTCCGAGGAGAAGGAGCGCATCTCCCGCGCGGCCGGCGCCGACGAGGTCGTCCGCTACACCGAGGTCCCGGTGGCCGAGGCGGTGCGCGACCTCACCGGCGGGGCGGGCGTGGCGGCCGTCTACGACGGCGTGGGCAGCGACACCTTCGACGCGAGCCTGGCGTCACTGCGCCCGCGCGGCGTGCTGGCGCTGTTCGGGCAGTCCTCGGGCCCGGTGGCGCCGGTGGACCCGCAGCGGCTCAACGCCGCCGGGTCGGTGTACCTGACCCGGCCCTCGCTGGCGCACTTCGTGGCCGACCGCGCGGAGCTGCTGTGGCGGGCCGAGGACCTGTTCTCCCTGGTGGGCAAGGGCCGGCTGGACGTGCGGATCGGCGGCCGGTACCCGCTGGCCGAGGCGGGCGCCGCCCAGGCCGAGCTGGCCTCGCGCCGGACCACGGGCAAGCTCGTCCTGGTCTGATCCCGAACGGCGGAGGCGGCCGCCAGCCCGGAGCCGGTGGCCGCCTCCGCCGTCGCGGCTACCCCTCCTCGCGCGGACGCGGGGCCGGCTCGGAGCCGCGCACCCCGGCCACCCCGGCGCGGCGCACGTCGTCGCGGGCGTCCTCCACCGCCTGGCGGGCCGACTCGGCGGCGTCCCTCGCGGCCTGCGCCGAGGCCGACCGCTCGGCCGGGTCGGGCCCGGCGATCTGGGCCGGGCCCTCCGCCCCGGGGTCCTCGTCCCTCTCCGTGGAGGGACGCGAGCGCACCGCCTCCCCCGAGAAGGCGTGGCTGACGTTCTTGACCGCCTCGGTGAACTCCCCCGGGATGACCCAGAACGTGTTCCCCTCCCCGTTGGCCAGCTGCGGCAGGGTCTCCAGGTACTTGTAGGCGAGCAGCTTGGCGTCGGCGTTGTTGGCGTGGACCGCCTGGAACACCCGCTCCACCGCCTGCGCCTCGCCGTCGGCCCGCAGGATCGCCGCCTGCTGGTCGGCCTGCGCCTCCAGGATCACCTGCTGCCGGGCGCCCTCCGCCTTGAGGATGCGGGCCTGGCGCTCGCCCTCGGCGTGCAGGATGGCCGCGCGCTTGTCGCGGTCGGCCCGCATCTGCTTCTCCATCGCCTCCTTGATGGTGGGCGGCGGGTCGATGGCCTTGATCTCCACCCGGTTGACGCGGATGCCCCACTTGCCGGTGGTGTCGTCCAGGACGCCGCGCAGGCGGGTGTTGATCTCCTCGCGGGAGGTGAGCGTGCGCTCCAGGTCCATCGAGCCGATCACGTTGCGCAGGGTGGTGACGGTGAGCTGGTCGATGGCCTGGATGTAGTTGGCGATCTCGTAGGCGGCGGCCTTGGGCTCGGTGATCTGGTAATAGAGGACGGTGTCGATGTTGACGACCAGGTTGTCCTCGGTGATGACCGGCTGGGGACGCGAGGTGAACACGTGCTCGCGCAGGTCGAACTTGGTGTTGACGCGGTCGACGCCCGGGATGAGGAAGTTCAGCCCGGGCCCGAGCGTCCTGGTGTAGCGGCCGAAGCGTTCGATGTTGTACGCCCGGGCCTGGGGGACGATGCGGATCGACGACAGGGCGAGGGCGACGAAAAGGACGGCGAGGATGATGAGCGGTAGGGATTCCAACATGTTCGGCACCTGAATTCGGTTCGTGTCTGCGGCGGTGCGCGCGGCCCCGGCCCGCCCCGCCCTCCTCGGCGGCCGGGCGGCCTGCTCAGGGAAGGGCCTCACGCGGGTAGACCACGGCGGTGGCGCCGTCGATCTCCATGACGTCGACGTGGGCGCCCACGGGGATCACCAGGTCCTCGTCGATGCTCCGCGCCGACCACTCCTCTCCGGAGAGTTTGATCAGCCCCTTGTCCCGGTCCACCGGCTGGAGCACCACGGCGCTGCGCCCCACCAGCCCCTCGACCCCCGAGCGCACCACGGGCCCGCGGGTGAGCTGGCGGCGCATGAGCGGCCGCACCAGGTAGATCCCGGCGGCCGACGCCCCGACGAACCCGATGATCTGCACCGCCACCGGGAGTCCGATGGCGCCGAGAAGGGCGGCGACCAGGGCCGCCGCGGCCAGGAGGCCCAGGACGAAGGTGAGGGTGAAGACCTCGATGATCCCCAGGACGACGGCGAGGATCAGCCAGACCAGCCAGGCGTCCATGTACCACCCTCCCGTTCTTGTTCCGGGTATTCCTTTGCTACCCACACAAGCCCGACGAACCACACGATTCGCTTACGAGTAGGGGGATTTGGTTCTTTGGTCCCGGCCGGGGACGCCCTCCGGACACGGCACGGCCCCCGGAGGCACCCGCTCAGGGCCGCCGGGGACCGCGTCGCCCGTCGCTACCGTCCGCCGGAGAACTGGTAGACGAGCTGATAGGTGGGCCGGTTCTGCCAGGCGATCGGCCACATGTTGATGCCGCCCACCGCCTGGTGGATCACGGTGTCCGCGCACACCTGCGCGCCGACCGCGCAGTGGGCGTCACCCGGGTAGACCTCGCCGGCCGGGGTGGCCACGGCCTCGGCGAGGGTGTCGAGCAGGACCGTGCGGCACTCGGACAGGTCCCCGCCGCCGCAGTAGGCGCCGTCGCCGAGCGGTCCCTCGACGTCGTGGCCCAGTACGGTGCGCAGGTCCTTGTCCACGTACGACCACCATCCGTACTGGAAGGCGGAGCCGCGGTGGGGCTGGCCCTGGTTGACGCTGCCGGGCGTGCCGCCGCCGATGTTGCCCGAGGGCGACTCGTCGATCTGCGCGGCCCGGGTCAGCTCGGTGTACAGGCCCTCCCCCAGCTCGGGTTCGAACTGGGCCCGGACCAGGCGCGGCCACCAGGCGTCCAGGATCCGGATGGAGTCGGCGTAGGAGTAGTAGCCCGCGTCCCGGAAGGGCTCGCGGCGCTGCGACCCCGCCTCGTTCCACTGCCGCAGGCCCTGGACCGCCGAGGCCAGCGCGGGGTCGGTGACCTCCTCGGAGTCGATGACCTCCAGCAGCAGCGGCAGCACCTCCTGGGCCCTCAGGTCGGCCGTGCCGGCCTCCATCATCACCTGCGTCAGGCTCGCGGTGGTGAACCGGTGGCCGCCGCTGATCAGGGACGACACCCGGGTGTCCAGCAGGTCGCCGCGGTGCACCGAGCCGGTGGACCAGCCCGAGGTGTACCCGTGGGCGGGCTTGTTGTTCCAGTTGACGATGTAGTCGGGGTTGACCGCCTGCGGGTGGTCGCTCTTGGGGATGTAGGTCGCGGTGTTGGTGCCGGGGTCCCAGCCGGACCAGCCCGCGTCCGAGTAGGCGTCGATCGGCAGGTTGGGGTTGGTGCCCTGGTTGCGCTCCGGGTTGGCGCCGGAGTTGATGAACGCGATGTCCTCGTCGTCCACGTAGTGCCAGTTGAAGGCGTACCCGATGTCACCGGCGGCGTCGATGAACGCCTCCGCCGAGGTGATCTCGTCGGGGTCGTTGAAGCGCTGGAACCCGATGATGGAGTCCACCTCGTGCATGTAGGTGGAGCGCAGCGAGGTGAACGCCACCGGGGTACCGTCCACCGTCGCGAACGACTGCACCAGCCCGAACTCGGACCGCAGCGAGGTCAGCGTGTAGCCGCCCGCCGGGGTGCCGTCGGCGACGGTGGGCTTCCACGAGTTGGTGACGCTCAGCGCCTCGAAGGGGGTGCAGTCCCCGGAGGAGTCGATGTAGGCGCGCGAGGCCTTGGTGGGCTCGGAGCCGTCGGTCTCGCACAGGTGGACGGCGAAGGTGTCGGTGAGGTCCTGGCCCGCCGAGGTGGCGCTCCAGGCGTAGTCGATGCCGCGCCCCATCTGGACGTAGAAGCTCACCCCGGCGAAGGAGGCGCCGCGGGCGCTGATCCCCGGCCCCTGGAGTTCCTGGAGCAGGAGCAGCTGGGGTGAGAAGTAGGCGGTCTGCGGACCCATGACGGCCACCGGGTTGCCGCTCTCGGTGTGCGCGCCGGAGACCAGCAGGGCGTTGGACATGCCGTGCGGTTCGAGCAGGCCCTCGGGCAGCACGCCCTCGTTGAACACGCCCTCGGCGGCGGAGAGGTCGCCCTCCTCCACCATGGCTTCGAGTTCGGCCCGCTGCTCCTCGGGGAGGTCCTCGACGGTGACCTCCCCGCCCTCGGGGGGCGCCGAGGTGGCGGCGGCGAGGGGTTCGGGGGCTTGAGCCGCCTGTGCGGAGGCCGCCGAGCCGTGCCGGTCGTGGACGATGTCGTAGTACTCCACCGAGCCCGGGTCGGGGCTGACCTCGCCGACGGGGTTCTCGGGCGTGCCGCTGTAGGGGAACTCGCCCGGGACGCTGACCACGGCCTCGGGGTCGTTCTCCATGCGCCAGTCCTGCCAGAGGGCCAGGCCCTCGTCGGCACCGTAGCGGTCCTGGAAGTTGGCCAGGACGATGGCGGACTGGACCTCGCCGCCACCGCCGCCGCCGAAGATGCCGCCGACCATGGAGGCGATGCCGACCACGTCGGTGACGGTGAAGGGCTCGATCCTCCCGGCGTTGGTGATGGCGTTCTTGTGCCCGGTCAGGACGTACTCGCCGGGGAAGTAGCGGCCCCTGTCGGCCTGCTGGATGTAGGTGTTGACGCCGGCGATGTAGTCGCCGACGTCGGCCAGGGCCTGTGCCCCGCGCTCGCCGCTGGCGGCGACCCGGTCGACCTGGGCCTGCTTGTCCTCCTCGGTGTAGGCGGCGTTGCGCCACAGGTCCTGCTCCAGGCCGCGGTTGCCCTCGGCGCCCCCCGCGAAGGAGGTGAGCTCGCCGCGTCCGACGCGGCGCAGCACGTCCATGAGGAAGAGGCGGTCCTCGGCGGCCGCGTACCCGGCACCGAACATCGTGCCCTCACGGGTGGTCCCCTCGATGTGGGGGATGCCGTGGTGTCGGTCGCGGGTGATCGTGACGTCGGACCGCGGCTTGTAGGTGCGGCCCACGTCGCCCGAGGGCACGCCGAAGGTGGCGTCGAGGAAGAAGTCGTCCAGCTTCTCCTCGGTGAGGCCGTCGTAGTAGTGGACGAGGTCGTCGTACATGTCCAGCTGGCTGGAGGAGAACCTGGGCCGGGTCCCGAAGGCCTGGTGCCCGAGGATCTCGACGAGGGTCGCGCTGCCGTTCTGGCCCGGGGGGAGGATGTCGTGGCATCCCTCGGGGGCGCAGTAGTCGGGGAGGGGTTCGGCGAGGGCGGGTGCCGCCGGGAGCGCCGCGACGGTGGCGGCGACGACCGCCAGGGCGACGCCGGAGGCACCGGCGCGCAACCGCCTGGCGAGCGAGGGGGAGGTGGGGGGAGAAGGGGGCATGTGCTGTCACCACCTGGGGGGTGCGGGCGATGGTTCAGCGGCATGTTACGTACGGGTAAGTAAATTGCGAAAGAGTTTCACGTTTGCTGGACGGGGTCGGGAGGCCTCTTCGCGGACCCGCCGGCGGTGACATGTTTAGAGTGACCCACGCCACATCCAGCGCAAACACGTGGACACGCGCCGAACAGGCGCCGCCACGAAGGGTCCGCACCCCGGCGGCCGTGGCCACATCCGGCCACGGCACGGAACGCCTTCCGGTCGAGGTCATCTCCGGGATCGCGTTCCGCCCACCGCCGCGCTTTGACACAATCGGCGCATGAATCCTTACCCCTCCGCCGACGGCGACCCCTGGCAGCAGCAGCAACACCAGCAGCAGCCGTACGACCCGTCCGCTTGGAACCCCTCCGAGGGGTACGGGGCGATCGAGCCCTACGGCCACCCCACCGGCGGCTACGCCCCCGTCCCGGCCGGGCCCGCACCCGGTTCGCCGGAGGAGCCCGTGCTCAGCACCATCGGGGACATCGCCATCACCCAGAGCACCGTCATCACCCCCGCCGGGCGCTTCCCGATCCGGGGGACGGTGTGGACCGTCACCGACATGACCCGCACCGAGCGCACCACCCCGGCCTGGGCCATCGTCGTCGCGATCCTGGTGTTCTGGTGGACCTGCCTGCTCGGCCTGCTCTTCCTGCTGGTCAAGGAGGAGAAGACCAGCGGCCACGTCCAGGTCACCGTGCAGGGGCACGGCCACTACCACGCGGCCTCCATCCCGGCCGCGCACCGCGGGCTGGCGGCGCAGATCAACCAGCAGGTCAACTACGCGCGCAGCCTCGCCGCCTGACCTCCCGACCGGCGGCGGGCACGGCCGGCCGGACCCCGGCCAGGGGCCGCTCGGGATCCGGCCGCCGGACCGCCGGGTCCACCCTTTCCACTGGGGCCACCCCTCCAGAAGGTGTCGACCAAGGTGTCGGCACCGCGTTCACAGAGCGGCGACCACGAGCGCACCCGCGCCGACGGCCCGGGACAGGCGGACCGCCCGGCGGATGTCCGCGACCCCGGGCGGCGGGCCCTCGCCCATGAGCGGCCGCTGCTCCTCCCGGTCCCCGTAGACGTTCGTCCCGCCCAGGGACACCCCGAGCGCCCCGGCGAAGGCGGCCTCGCACTGGCCCGCGTTCGGGCTCGGGTGCCGGTCCCCGTGGCGGCGCCACACCCGCCAGGCCCGGCCCGCGTCACCGCCCACCAGCGGCGCGGCGGCGACCGCCAGCAGCGCGGTGAGCCGCGCGGGCGCCCACCCGGCCACGTCGTCCAACCGCGCCGCGGGCGTGCCGAACCTGCGGTACCGCTCGCTCCGGTGGCCGACCATGGCGTCCAGCGTGTTCACGGCCCGAAAGCCCGCCAGCCCGGCGACTCCGCCCAGAGCACCCCAGACCAGGGGGCCGACCACGGCGTCGGAGGTGTTCTCGGCGACCGACTCCACGACGGCCCGCGCGATCTCCCGCTCCCCCAGCCCCCGCGGATCGCGGCCGCACAACCGGGGCAGCAGCTCACGGGCCCGTTCCAGGTCCCCGTCCTCCAGGGCCCGGGCGATGCCCTCCGCCTCCCGGCACAGCATGCTCCCGCCCAGCACCGCCCAGGTGACCGCGGCGGCCGCGGCCTCCCCGCCCCGCTCGGCCAGCCGGCCCAGCCCGACCACGGGCAGGACGGCCCCGGCGGCGAACACCGCCCCGGCGACCGCCGAGTCCCGGTACACACGCCGCTCCCACCACCCCGCGGCCCGCCCGAACACCGCCACCGGGTGCCCCCTCCGGGGGTCCCGCACGGCCATGTCCAGCAGGTAGCCCGCCACCATTCCTCGTGATCGCACCGCACCACGGTAGCGACTCCACAGCCCGACACACCCCGCCTTGCTACACAGAGTGATATTACATGTACACAGAGTGACCAATCCCGAAAGGCACCCATGTCCGCCCTGACCTGGATGGCCGTCCTCGTCGGCCAATGGTGGTACTTCTGACCCCCCGGAACCAGGAGTTCACGAAACACCAGCGGGGCTGCGGCACACCCGGAGTTAATCACCGGTAACGTGGTGCACGAGGCCCATAGCGACCGATTTGGCGGAGCACGCGTGGTAACGAGTGTCAACTACGAATCACCGTAGTTGGTGAGGCTTTGCCCACCTGTGGGCGAGATCTTCCAAATACCCTAGAATGTCTGCCCGGGACACCACGGCCCACGCCGACCGCCCGACCGCAGGCCACCCGACCACACCCCGGGTCACGGCGTGGTCACGACCCGCGACGGCGGGCCACAATTGAACCGAGCACCCGTAGCTCAGTGGATAGAGCACCGGACTTCTAATCCGATGGCCGCAGGTTCGAATCCTGCCGGGTGCGCCCCAAAACCCCAGGTCACAGGGGTTCCCCGAGGACCTCGCAAGAGGTCCTCGCCGCGTTTCCGGGGCCATGTGTGCTCCTGGCGTGCTCCCCAGTACAAGATCGGTACAGGTGGACCCCCACCTCGCGGAGCACTTTGCCCTCCTGTGACCCTGCGGGCCCGTGGCCCGGGATACCCCCGCGTCCGCCCGCCAGCGCCCCCGGGCCGAACAGCGGCGACAACGGCCCCACGACAGCCCGGTATGGGCCCGCCCGGGCGCATCAGCCGCCCGTACACCACGACACCCTTCCTACCCGACCCCACCGCCGCCAGCGCGCACAAGCCGGTCCGGTGCCGCACCTCGTCCGGGGGGACAGCCACTCACGGCGGCGTGACCACTTGCGGTCACCCTCGAGAAGCCTTCGGCAAGCAGGAGGCGCCGTGCCGCTCACAGGCCGGAAAAGAAGCAGGTCGAAGACCCCAAGGGTCATGAATACTGTTGTCATTTATTCGTTTTAACAAGAACTTCCTGTTCGCGTAGCAGATACTGATCTTTGATTATGCGGTTGACGGAAACGGTGAGGGTTCCAAGCCGACCGACTCGATGAACCCCCGCAGCAGATCGGTGCGCTTGCGCACCAGACGCAGATGCGCGTTGATCACCCGCTCCAAATCCTCCAGACTCCGGAACAGACGGCTTCTGAGCACCCGTTTGAGGTGCGCCCACAGCGTCTCCACCGGGTTCAGCTCGGGCGCGTACCGGGGCAGGAACACCACCCGCACCCAGTCCCGCGCCGTGATCTGGGCGATCATCCGCTTGCCCGAGTGCGAGGAGTGGTTGTCCCAGATCAACACCACCGGACCTTGGAGCGCCCGGTGCAGACGGTCCAGCAGGGCGGGCAGCACCGCGGCGGTGATGGAGGAGCGGGTGCGCACCGCATGGAACAGCTTCACCGCCCCGGTGGCGGGGTGCACGCACAGCCACCCGACGGTGTTGGCCCGCTCCCGCCGGCCCCGACGTGCTGCCACCAACGGGGTGCGCCCCCTGCGGCCCCAGGTGCGACGGGTGGGCGGGGACGTGCTCGCACCGCACTCATCGGCGAAGACGACCCACGCCCCGGAGGTCTCAGCGTCCTCTTTTGGCCCGGGGCCACACCTGGGTGCGCCACCGGTCGACCTCTTCCTCATCGCGTTCGGCGGCCCGCGTCGCGGGCACCTGGTGGGAGAAGCCCATACGCCTGAGCAGCCGCCACACCCCGGAGGGGTCGGCGTAGGCGACGTGGAAGCGCTCACGGATGAGGTGGTTGACCCGGTCCAGGGTCCAGGACTGGTCGGGCCATCCGTGCTCGGTGGGGCTGGAGTCGAGCAGGGCGGCCAGGGCACGCTCCTGCTCGCCGTTCAGGAAGGGTTCGGCGCCGCGGGGCCGGGCGGCCAGCGCGGCGGGGCCCTCGTTCTTCCAGGCGGTGTGCCAC
>NZ_JBJJBV010000579.1:0-296 GCF_045446735.1 Nocardiopsis protaetiae | reverse complement strand
CGCCACCGCCCCCCACGACACCGACGGCGAACCGGTGTCCGCCGACCGGATACGGCAGATGATGGAGACCGGCATCCTGGCCGCCCGAGCCGAGGGCGAGGCCACCACGGTCGCCCGCATCAACCGCCTCGCCGCACGCCTCCAGACCCGCCTACTCCCGGACCGGGCCGAGAAGGACCACGCCCGCGCCGACGCCGAGCGCGGCGCCCGCCTGGACGTGACCTTCGGCGGATCGTTCCTCTTCCAAGCCTGGGGCTCGGCCGCCGACGCCGTCCTACTGCGGGCCTGCCTGGACT
>NZ_JBJJBV010000578.1:0-286 GCF_045446735.1 Nocardiopsis protaetiae | reverse complement strand
GGACCGGGCCACCGGCCGTGTGGTGCGCCGCTACGAACGCGAGCGGCCCGGCGAGCTGGTCCACGTGGACATCAAGAAGCTCGGCAACATCCCCGACGGCGGCGGCCACAAGATGCTGGGCCGCGCCCGGGGGCGCAAAAACCGCTCCCGGGCCGGGTACGCCTACCTGCACAACGCCGTGGACGACCACTCCCGCCTGGCCTACTGCGAGATCCTGGCCGATGAGAAGAAGGAGACCGCCACCGGGTTCTGGGAACGCGCGGCCGCCTACTTCGCGTCGGTGGGC
>NZ_JBJJBV010000577.1:0-503 GCF_045446735.1 Nocardiopsis protaetiae | reverse complement strand
GACATGGGTAGATCACTCCGCTTCGGGTCCACAGCATGCGACTCAAACGCCCTATTCAGACTCGGTTTCCCTACGGCTACCCCACCCGGGTTAACCTCGCCACACACCATGACTCGCAGGCTCATTCTTCAAAAGGCACGCCATCACCCAACCCGAAGGCAGGCTCTGACGGCTTGACAGCACACGGTTTCAGGTACTATTTCACGACCCCTCACCGGGGCACTTTTCACCTTTCCCTCACGGTACTAGTGCACTATCGGTCACCAGGACGTATTTTGGCTTAGCAGGTGGTCCTGCCAGATTCACACGGAATTTCTCGGGCTCCGCGCTACTCGGGGACAGCGTCCAACACCTGACCAGAACCTTCACCTACGGGACTCTCACCCACTCCGGTACCGCTTCCCAACGGATTCAGCTAGCTCTGACCACAAAGTGCTCCAGGTCGGCAGACCCGGACAGACACGCCCCACAACCCCGCACACGCAACGACTGCCGTCTATCAC
>NZ_JBJJBV010000576.1:0-854 GCF_045446735.1 Nocardiopsis protaetiae | reverse complement strand
CGAAAGCAGCGTGAGAAACGTTGCCGCCGATTGACTAAGGGTTCCTGGGGCAGGTTAATCCGCCCAGGGTGAGTCTGGACCTAAGGCGAGGCCGACAGGCGTAGTCGATGGATAACGGGTTGATATTCCCGTACCCGTGCACGAGCGTCCAGTATCGAATCAGGTGATGCTAACCACGCCGGCTGGTTTCCTGTCCTTCGGGACGGGTTGCTGTGCTGGTCTGGGATCCGAGCTTGTAGTAGGTAAGTGATGGGGTGACGCAGGAGGGTAGCTCTACCCGGCGGTGGTTGTCCGGGGGTAAGCGTGTAGGCCGGGGGGTTGGCAAATCCGCCTCCCGTTAAATGGCTGAGACGTGATGCGGAGCCGTTTTTGGCGAAGTGAGTGATCCCATGCTGTCGAGAAAAGCCTCTAGCGAGTTCGTGAGCGGCCAGTACCCTAAACCGACGCAGGTGGTCAGGTAGAGAATACCGAGGCGTTCGGGTGAACCATGGTTAAGGAACTCGGCAAATTGTCCCCGTAACTTTGGGAGAAGGGGAGCCCTGTCCGGTGAAGGCCTTCGCGGCTGGAGCTGGGTGGGGTCGCAGATAGCGGGGGGAAGCGACTGTTTATTAAAAACACAGGTCCGTGCGAAGTCGTAAGACGCTGTATACGGACTGACGCCTGCCCGGTGCTGGAACGTTAAGAGGACCGGTCAACTGACTTTCGGGTCGGTGAAGCTGGGAATCCAAGCGCCAGTAAACGGCGGTGGTAACTATAACCATCCTAAGGTAGCGAAATTCCTTGTCGGGTAAGTTCCGACCTGCACGAATGGCGTAACGACTTCCCCACTGTCTCAACCATGGGCCCGGTGAAAT
>NZ_JBJJBV010000575.1:0-1111 GCF_045446735.1 Nocardiopsis protaetiae | reverse complement strand
TAAGTGGGAAAGGTTGTGGAGTTGCTGAGACAACCAGGAGGTTGGCTTAGAAGCAGCCATCCTTTAAAGAGTGCGTAATAGCTCACTGGTCAAGTGGTTCTGCGCCGATAATGTAGCGGGGCTTAAGCACACCGCCGAAGCTGTGAAGCTCCACCTGTGTGGTGGGGTTGGTAGGGGAGCGTCGTGCGTCCGGTGAAGCTGCCGAGTGATCGTGTGGTGGAGGGCGTGCGAGTGAGAATGCAGGCATGAGTAGCGAAAGCAGCGTGAGAAACGTTGCCGCCGATTGACTAAGGGTTCCTGGGGCAGGTTAATCCGCCCAGGGTGAGTCTGGACCTAAGGCGAGGCCGACAGGCGTAGTCGATGGATAACGGGTTGATATTCCCGTACCCGTGCACGAGCGCCAAATACTGAATCAGGTGATGCTAACCACGCCGGCTGGTTTCCTGTCCTTCGGGACGGGTTGCTGTGCTGGTCTGGGATCCGAGCTTGTAGTAGGTAAGTGATGGGGTGACGCAGGAGGGTAGCTCTACCCGGCGGTGGTTGTCCGGGGGTAAGCGTGTAGGCCGGGGGGTTGGCAAATCCGCCTCCCGTTAAATGGCTGAGACGTGATGCGGAGCCGTTTTTGGCGAAGTGAGTGATCCCATGCTGTCGAGAAAAGCCTCTAGCGAGTTCGTGAGCGGCCAGTACCCTAAACCGACGCAGGTGGTCAGGTAGAGAATACCGAGGCGTTCGGGTGAACCATGGTTAAGGAACTCGGCAAATTGTCCCCGTAACTTTGGGAGAAGGGGAGCCCTGTCCGGTGAAGGAGCGTGCCTCCGGAGCTGGGTGGGGTCGCAGATAGCGGGGGGAAGCGACTGTTTATTAAAAACACAGGTCCGTGCGAAGTCGTAAGACGCTGTATACGGACTGACGCCTGCCCGGTGCTGGAACGTTAAGAGGACCGGTCAACCAAGGCTTGCTTTGGTGAAGCTGGGAATCCAAGCGCCAGTAAACGGCGGTGGTAACTATAACCATCCTAAGGTAGCGAAATTCCTTGTCGGGTAAGTTCCGACCTGCACGAATGGCGTAACGACTTCCCCACTGTCTCAACCATGGGCCCGGTGAAATTGCA
>NZ_JBJJBV010000574.1:0-400 GCF_045446735.1 Nocardiopsis protaetiae | reverse complement strand
TAAGTGGGAAAGGTTGTGGAGTTGCTGAGACAACCAGGAGGTTGGCTTAGAAGCAGCCATCCTTTAAAGAGTGCGTAATAGCTCACTGGTCAAGTGGTTCTGCGCCGATAATGTAGCGGGGCTTAAGCACACCGCCGAAGCTGTGAAGCCTGAGATTTGTTCTTGGGTTGGTAGGGGAGCGTCGTGCGTCCGGTGAAGCTGCCGAGTGATCGTGTGGTGGAGGGCGTGCGAGTGAGAATGCAGGCATGAGTAGCGAAAGCAGCGTGAGAAACGTTGCCGCCGATTGACTAAGGGTTCCTGGGGCAGGTTAATCCGCCCAGGGTGAGTCTGGACCTAAGGCGAGGCCGACAGGCGTAGTCGATGGATAACGGGTTGATATTCCCGTACCCGTGCACGAGCG
>NZ_JBJJBV010000573.1:0-355 GCF_045446735.1 Nocardiopsis protaetiae | reverse complement strand
GGACATGGGTAGATCACTCCGCTTCGGGTCCACAGCATGCGACTCAAACGCCCTATTCAGACTCGGTTTCCCTACGGCTACCCCACCCGGGTTAACCTCGCCACACACCATGACTCGCAGGCTCATTCTTCAAAAGGCACGCCATCACCAGACCCAAAGATCCAGCTCTGACGGCTTGACAGCACACGGTTTCAGGTACTATTTCACGACCCCTCACCGGGGCACTTTTCACCTTTCCCTCACGGTACTAGTGCACTATCGGTCACCAGGACGTATTTTGGCTTAGCAGGTGGTCCTGCCAGATTCACACGGAATTTCTCGGGCTCCGCGCTACTCGGGGACAGCGTCCAACACC
>NZ_JBJJBV010000572.1:0-528 GCF_045446735.1 Nocardiopsis protaetiae | reverse complement strand
GGTCTCCTGCCTCCTGTGAGAGGGTAAGGCTCCCTAGAGACGATGGGGTTGATAGGCCGGGTGTGGAAGCCTTGTGAGGGGTGGAGCTGACCGGTACTAATAGGCCGAGGGCTTGTCCGCTGCAGATAATTGGGTGCTCGCGCATACGTTTCACATAATCTGGAAGCTTCCGTTTCCGGGCCCCTGGGTTGGGGTTTGGTTGCGGTGTGGGTTTCCGTGGTGGTTATGGTGGGAGGGTCACACCCGGTTACTTTCCGAACCCGGTCGTTAAGTCTCCTTGCGCTGATGGTACTGCCCTGTGGTGGGGTGGGAGAGTAGGTTGCCGCCACGGTTTTCTTGCGGGTTGAGAGCCCCTGTCCTTCGGGATGGGGGCTTTCCCTGTTTTGTGGGTTTGTTTGTGGGGGGTCGCCGTGGGGCGGCCCCCCTTTTTTTTGTGTCCCGGGGCCGGCGGGCGGGCGGTTTTGTGGGTGTTCTTTGTTAACGCTGTGGGGGGCGGGGGTGTGTCTGTTTTGGGGCCCCGGCACAGTT
>NZ_JBJJBV010000571.1:0-318 GCF_045446735.1 Nocardiopsis protaetiae | reverse complement strand
TGGTCGCCGCGGAGCTGTTCGACCAGGGCGAGCTGTCCCAAGCCGCGATCGCCCGCCTGCTCGGCGTGAGCAGACAAGCCGTCCACAAGTGGCACACCGCCTGGAAGAACGAGGGCCCCGCCGCGCTGGCCGCCCGCCCCCGCGGCGCCGAACCCTTCCTGAACGGCGAGCAGCAGCGGGCCCTGGCCGCCCTGCTCGACTCCAGCCCCACCGAGCACGGATGGCCCGACCAGTCCTGGACCCTGGACCGGGTCAACCACCTCATCAACGAACGCTTCCACGTCGCCTACGCCGACCCCTCCGGGGTGTGGCGACTAC
>NZ_JBJJBV010000570.1:0-336 GCF_045446735.1 Nocardiopsis protaetiae | reverse complement strand
CACCCGCCGTACGAACGATCCCACGGCTTCCATCCTGGCCTGCCCGCCGCCGGTTAGTAACCACAATCGACCCCTGCGGGCCGGGGAACCACAGGTCAGAGAGCTACGGAATCATCGGTCCCCACGGGGTGATGCAACTCAGGCCAGGAGATGCTGCCTCCGGTACGGGGAGGGGTGACCGGAGTGCTCGACAAGGCTCCAGCAGTTCTCGCGGTGCGAGCAGGGCGCGGATGAGGTCTCGGGCGGTGGTACGGGTCTCGGAGCGGGGCAGGTGCGGGTCGATGACAGTGCGGATGTCTCGTTCAGCAGGCGGGGCCGGCGCCGGGCCGCTGCGCT